>DASTFB010000023.1 GCA_035709005.1 Candidatus Methylomirabilota bacterium
CCGGCGTGTTCGAAGCGTTGATCGCGCCTTTCGTTTTCGTCCACATCGTGCTCGCCCTCCTCGTCGCCGGCGTGATCGGCCTGGCGCGCCGGCGGGCCGCCCGGGCGGCGGGCCTCGATGCAGGTGAACCGCGCGGCGACACCGCCGAGCGGCGGCGGCGTCGGTCCTCCTGAACCCTACGACGTGGCATCAGCGGGCAGGCAACCGGTGGGGGTGCCTGCCCGGCCTCGGGTCGTAGCGCTCCTCATCGCCCTCAGCGTCCTGACCGGATGCCGGGGCCCCTCGGCGCTGGTCCCGGCCGGTCCCGGCGCGGGTAGCATCGCAGCGCTCACCTGGGTGCTGCTGGCCGTGCTGACGGTGGTCTATCTCGCGGTGATCGGGGCCCTGCTCGTCGCGGTTCGTCGGCGACATCCCGCGCTCGCGGAGCCCATCGGGGCCCGCTCGGACCGCCGGGCGGTCGCCGCGGTGATCGCCGCCGGCGTCGTCGCCCCCGCGCTCATCCTCGGCGTGATCTTCGTCGTCACGCTACACACGCTGGCCGACGTGTTGCCGGCGCCGACCGCCGACGCGCTGACCGTCGACGTGACTGCGCACCAGTGGTGGTGGGAATTCGACTACGGTGGCGATCCGCCGCTGCGAACCGCCAACGAGCTGCACATCCCGGTCGGGCGCCGGGTCATGCTCCGCCTGCACGCGCGTGACGTGATCCACAGCCTCTGGGTCCCGGCTCTGCACGGCAAGCTCGACCTCATCCCGGGGACCACGAACGTCACCTGGCTGCAGGCCGACCGCGCTGGCGTCTACCGCGGGCAGTACCTGCTCCCGCTCTTGCTGGGCACGCGCGACCTGCCGTTTCCGCGCCTGACCGCGCTGAGCTACTGGACGTACCTGTTCGGCGGTCTCTTCCTCTACACGAGCTTTCTGGTCGGCGCCGTTCCGGACGGCGGATGGTTCGCGTACCTGCCGCTCACCGGGCCGCGCTACTCGCCGGGCCTGGCCCTGGATTTCTGGGACATCGGGCTCAGCGTGGCCGAAGTGGCCGCCCTGGGCGCCGCCGCCGAGCTGATCGTCGGAATCTTGCGGATGCGGGCGCCCGGCATGCGTCTGGACCGCCTGCCCCTGTTCGCCTGGGCGATGCTGGCCACCGCCATCATGATCGTATTCGCCTTCACACCGCTCATCGTGGGCACCGCGATGCTGGAGCTCGACCGCAAGGGCCTCACGCGCTTCTTCGATCCCGACGCCGGGGGCAAGCCCTTGCTCTGGCAGCACATCTGCTGGGTGTTCTGCCACCCCGAGGTCTACATCATGTTCGTCCCCGCCGTCGGCGTGGTCTCCCACGTCGTGCAGGCGTTCGCCCGGCGCCCCATCGTGGGCTACCCCCTCATGGTGCTGGCCATCGTGGCCACGGCCATCCGGAGCTTCGGGCTCTGGGTGCACCACATGTTCACGACGGGGCTGTCGCCCGTCGCCATGGGCTTCTTCACGGCGGCCAGCCTCATGATCGCGATCCCGAACGGCGTGCAGGTCGTGGGGTGGATCACCACGCTCCTCACGGGCCGCCCGGTGTGGAGCGTCGCACTGCTGTTCGTGGCCGGGTTCATTGCCATCTTCACGCTGGGTGGGCTCACCGGCGTCATGCTGGCGGTGGTGCCGTTCAACTGGCAGGCCCACGACAGCTACTTCGTCGTCGGCCATTTCCATTACGTGCTGATCGGGGGCGTGATCTTCCCCGTCTTCGGACGCCTGAGCGAGCGGCTCGGCCATGCACGTCGTGGGATTGCTTGGCATGCCGAGGCGGGTGTTCACCTATCCGTCCGACCTCGGCTGGGAGCCGTACAACATGGTCACCACCCTCGGGGCCTTCGGCTTCGCCGCCGGCATCGGTCTGTTCCTGGTCAACGTCGTCTGGAGCCTGAGGACCGGACCGGCCGCCGGGCCCAACCCCTGGAATGCCGACACGCCTCACGGCGATCGAAGCGCTCCCTCGCCGGCTGCGCCGCCCCCTGGCCGCGCCGCCCCCTGGCCCGCGGCCTCGCGGCCGTGCCGGGCCGGCAGATCGTCGGTCAGCCGGCCGTCGTCTGGGCCGCCCACGCGACCGTCCTGTGGGCCTGGCACGTCCCGGCCCTGTACGACCGCGCCCTGGCCAGCCCCCTCGTGCACGCGGCCGAGCACGCGACTTTCCTGCTCAGCGCGGCGGCATTCTGGGCCTTGCTGCTGCACGAGCCGGGACGTTGGCGCCTGGGCGTGGGCGGGGGCCTCGTCTACCTGTTCACCATGGGCATGCAGGGCACGATCCTGGGAGCCTTGCTCGTCCTGGCCGATCGGCCCTGGTACGCGGCTCACGCTCAGGGCCTGCCGGCGTCCGGGCTTTCTCCGCTGGAAGATCAACACGTGGCCGGCCTCATCATGTGGATCCCCGCCGGCGTGGTGTATGCGGCAGCGATGCTGGCGCTCGTGGCGACGTGGCTGGCACCGCGGCCACCGGCGCCGGACGTCGTGGCCGGACGGCCGGCGCCGTGAGAGCGTCCGCGCTCGCTCCGGCGGTGGTGGCGCTGCTCCTGCTGGGCTGCCGCGGCGAGCCGCCGCGCACCGGCGACGCCGGGCGCGCGGTCGCGGCGCAGTAGCCGACGACGGAGGCCCCGATCGGGTGACGCCGTCCCGCCGTCTCGTGTAGAATTCGGTTCGCCAAGGAGGCCAATCCATGGACTATCTCCCGCTGGGACACAGCTCACTGAAGGCGTCCCGCCTGGGCCTGGGCCTGATGTCGATGTCCGGCATCTACGGCAAGGGCGACGACCAGGAGTCCGTCGACACCATGCGCCACGCCATCCAGCGCGGCATCAACTTCCTGGACAGCTCCGACATGTACGGCTGGGGCCACAACGAGGAACTGTTCGGCCGTGCGATCAAGGGGCTGCGCAATCAGGTGCTGGTGACTACGAAGTTCGGCCAGGTCCGCAGCGAGGGCGGACGCAACCTGGTCAACGGCCGGCCCGAGTACGTGCAGCAGGCCTGCGAGGCCAGCCTCAAGCGCCTGGGCGTCGACGTGATCGACCTGTACTCCCAGCACCGGGTGGATCCCAGCGTGCCCATCGAGGACACCGTCGGCGCCATGGCGCGGCTCATCGAGGAGGGCAAGGTCCGCGCGATCGGGCTGTCGGAGGCGGCGCCGGCCACGATCCGCCGGGCGCACGCCGTGCACCCGATCAGCACCGTCCAGCTCGAGTACTCGCTGCTCTATCGCCAGGAAGCCGAGCAGACCCTGCCCACCTGCCGCGAGCTCGGCATCACCTTCGTCGCCTACTCGCCTCTCGGCCGCGGGTTCCTCACCGGGCGGATCCAGAACCTCAGCGACCTCCTCGAGAACGACCGCCGGCGGGACCACCCCCGCTTCCAGGAAGCCAACTTCGGCCGCAACCGGCAGCTGGTCCAGACCATCGAGCAGATCGCCAAGGGCAAGGGCTGCACGCCGGCCCAGCTCGTGCTGGCGTGGCTCCTGGCCCAGGGCCCGGACATCATCCCGATCCCGGGCACCAAGCGGAAGGCGCGGGTCGACGAGAACCTGGGCGCGCTCGACGTCAAGCTCGACGCGCAGGAGGTCGCGCGCATCTCGGCGGCGGTGCCGGTAGGCGCGGCCGCGGGCACGCGCTATCCCGAGCCCCAGATGAAGGGCGTGTACATCTAGGAGGCCAGCATGGCGATCACCGGCAGGCTGCTGCACGTCGACCTGGGGACCAGGCAGACGCGGACCGAAGAGATCCCCGAGACACTGATGCGCAAGTATCTCGGCGGCGGCGCTCTGGCCGCCCACATCCTCCTGCGCGACATGCCCCCCGGCGTCGATCCCCTGGGGCCGGCGAACGTGCTGGTCTTCGTCACCAGCGTCCTCAACGGGCTCTCCCTCAGCGGCACCAACCGCTACACGGCGGCCGCCAAGTCCCCGCTGACCGGCGGCTATGGCGAATCCGAGGCCGGCGGCTGGTGGGGGCCCGAATTGCGGGCCGCCGGATGGGACGGCGTCGTCATCCACGGCCAGGCCGACCAACCCGTCTACCTGTGGATCAAGGACGACCGGGTCGAGGTGCGCGACGCCCGGGCCTATTGGGGCAAGCTCTCCGGCGAGGTCCAGGACGGGCTCGAGCAAGAGCTGGGCGACAAGCGCATCCGCGTGCTGCAGACCGGGATCGCCGGCGAGCGGGGCGTGCGCTTCGCCGCCATCGTGAACCAACTCAAGCACTTCCACGGCCGCTGCGGGCTGGGCGCGGTGATGGGCGCCAAGCGCCTGAAGGCCGTCGTGGTCCGGGGCTCCAAGCCGCCCGTGGCGATCGACAGGGAGGGCGCCAAGCGCGCGCTCGTCTGGTTCAAGGAGCACTACGACCGGGCCAAGGACCGCTTCCACCAGCTCGGGTCCTCCAGCGCGGTGATGGCGCTCGAGGCCTCCGGCATCCTGCCCACGCGCAACTTCCGCGACGGGTCCTTCGAGCACGCGCGCGCCATCAGCGGCCAGACGATGCGCGACACCATCCTGGTCAACCGCGGGACCTGCTACGCCTGCGCGGTGGCCTGCAAGCGCGAGGTCGAGGTGGAGAGCCTCGGCGTCACCGCCAAGTTCGGCGGCCCCGAGTACGAGACGCTGGCCGCCTCGGGCTCGCTGTGCGGCGTGAGCGATCTCAACGCGCTGGCCCTGGTCAATCAGCTCTACGCCCAGTACGTGCTGGACTCGATCTCGACGGGAGCCGTCATCGCCTTCGCCATGGAGTGCTTCGAGCACGGCATCATCACCCCGCAGATGACCGGCGGGATCGACCTCACCTGGGGTAACGCCGAGGGGCTCGTGCAGATCGTGCACGCCATCGGCAAGCGGGAGGGGATCGGCACGCTCCTCGGCGAGGGGGTCAAGCGCGCGGCGGCCGAGCTGGGCCGAGGCGCGGAGCGCTTCGCCCTTCACGTCAAGGGCCAGGAGCTGCCGATGCACGACCCGCGGGGCAAGAAGGGCCTGTCCCTGGCCTACGCGCTGTCGCCCACCGGGGCCGACCACATGGAGGCCCCGCACGATCCGCTCTACGCAGGCTTTCACCCCCATGGTCACCCTCTGGGGCCGCTCGGGCTCATCGAGCCGCTCGATCCGCTCGACCTCGACAGCCGCAAGGTCCGCGCCTTCTTCGAGACGCAGAAGCTGTGGTCCAGCTACAACGCGGTGGGAATGTGCGACTTCGTGGGCACGCCGCTCAACGGTCTCGAGATGGAGCCCCTGGTCGCCTACATCAACGCCGTCACCGGATGGAACATGAGCCTCTATGAGCTGCTCAAGGTGGGCGAGCGGAACAACACGCTGGGGCGGGTCTTCAATTGCCGTGAAGGCTTCACCCCCGCCGACGATCTCTTGCCCCAGCGGATGCACGAGGGCATCGGCAACGGTCCGCTCAAGGGCCAGCGCATCGATCCCGGCGAGTTCCTGGCCGCCCGCCGCACCTACTACCAGATGGCGGGCTGGGATCCCGAGACGGGGCAGCCGACGGCGGCCAAGCTGGCCGAGCTGGGGCTGGAGGAGCCGTCGTTGGCTCCGGCCTGACGCGGTCATGACCGACGCGCCGATCAGCCGGTTCCCCATTCCCGACCTGGCGTCGCTGCCGCCCGACGTGCGCGAGGCCATCCAGAACGTCACCACCAAGACCGGCTTCACGCCCAACGTGTTCCTGGCCTACGCCTGGAAGCCCGAGCATTTCCGGGCGTTCTTCGGCTTCTACGAGACGCTCATGCGCGGGCCGTCGGGCCTGAGCCGCCCCGAGCGCGAGCTGATCGCGCTGGCGGCCAGCGCCACGAATGACTGCCTCTACTGAACGGTCGCCCACGGAGCGGCGCTCCGTGTGCTGGCCAAGAACCCCTACGTGGCCGACCAGGTCACGGCCGACCACCGCCACGCCGAGCTCACCGCCCGCGAGCACGCCCTCGTCGACTTCGCCGTCAAGGTCACCCGGGCGCCGGCGACGATCGACGCGGACGACCTCGAGCGCCTGCGCGGCGAGGGCTTGACCGACGCGGACATCTGGGACGCCGGCGCCGTCGCCGCCTTCTTCAACCTGTCCAACCGCATGGCCTCGCTCGCCGACCTGAAACCGAATCGCGACTTCTACGCGATGGGCCGATGAACCGGTTACGCCCCGAGGATCTCCAGCTGGTGGTCGATGGCCTGCGACTGCACGTGCTGGACTGGGGCGGCGCGGGCCGCACGCCGCTGCTCCTGCTGCACGGCTTCACCGGCCACGCCCACGCTTGGGACACGCTCGCCATCGCCCTGCAGCCGCACTTCCACGTGTACGCGCTGGACCAGCGGGGCCACGGCGACAGCGACCCCGCCGACACCTACAACGCCATCGTCGCGTTCGGTGACCTTTCCGGCGTCATCGCCCAGCTCGGTCTGACCTCCCTCGTCGTCGTCGGTCTGTCGATGGGCGGGCGCAACGCCATGTACTTCAGCGCCCAGCGGCCGGAGGTGGTCCAGCGGCTGGTCGTGGTGGACATCGGCCCCGAGATCAGCACGCGCGCCGCCGCCACGCCGGCCGGCCCGCCCGAGCCCGACGTGTGGGAAAGCATCGAGCAGGCGGCCCGGCATCTGTATCGCGCCAACCCGCTGCCCGGCATCCATTACTACCGCTGGGTCGTCTCGCACAGCCTGCGGGAGCGGCCCGAGGGCGGGCTGGTGTGGAAGTGGCATCCGAGCGTCAAGACGCGACGATCGACTCCGGACGTCGACTGGTGGGCCATCGTGCGCGCCATCCAGGCCCCCACGCTGGTGTTGCGCGGGGAGAGGAGCCCCGTGCTGGACCGCGAGGTTGCCGAGCGCATGGCCAAGGAGCTGCCTCGCGGGAAGTTCGTGGAGATCCCCCGGGCCGTCCACACGCTGCACGAGGACAACCCCGAGGCCGTGCTGGCCGTGCTGCGCGAATTCCTCGGATTCTGATCCGCGGTATGCTCAGGGCGCCATGATTCCCTATCACGACGAGAATGCCACCCAGCGGACCTCCGTCCTCACCCTGGCCATCATCGGCCTGAACGTCCTGGTTTGGCTCCTCGTCCAGGGCGCCGGCTCCACCATGGCCCTGGCGCGGTCGGTCTGCGAGCTGGGACTCATCCCCGGCGAGCTCACCGGGATGCTGGCCCCGGGGACGCCGTTCCCCATGGGCGAGGGGCTCGTGTGTTTGACGGATCCCGGCCGGCAGCTCTCGAACATCTTCACCTCGATGTTCCTGCACGGCTCATGGATGCACATCATCGGCAACATGTGGTTCCTGTGGGTCTTCGGCAACAATATCGAGGACTCCATGGGGCGCGTCAGGTTCGTGGTCTTCTACCTGCTGTGCGGGATCGCGGCGGCGCTGGGGCAGGTGGCCCTCAATCCGTCCTCGGGCATCCCGATGGTCGGCGCCTCGGGCGCCATCAGCGGGGTCATGGGGGCCTATTTCGTCCTGTACCCGCGGGTGCGCGTGTGGACGCTGGTGCCGATCGGGTTCTTCCTCACCTCGATCGCCCTGCCCGCCTGGACGATGCTCCTCTACTGGATCGCCATCCAGTTGCTGGGCGGCCTGTTCGGAATCTTTGCCGGCGCCGAGGGCGGCGTGGCCTTCGGCGCGCACGTCGGCGGCTTCGTGGCCGGATTGATCCTGGTCAAGCTGTTTGCCCGCCGCGAAGACGTGGCCGCTCACCGCAGTGAGCACTGGGAGCCGCGGCGAGTCTCCGGGCGGTGGTGAGCCGGTCAGCGACGTAGCCCGGGGGGCCCGTGTCCCGGCCCCCCGGCGGGGACGCTAGTCTGCTGAGCGCGGCCGCGTGCAGGCCGCGAAGTTCGTACCGCGCGCCGGATCCCAAGCGCCGTCGCACCAGGGCTGACGTGGCTCCCCGGCGATAATGGCCTTCGGCGCCGCCGCCGGCTGGCGGACGAGCGCGGCACTGGTGTCCGGCACGACCGCGACCGGCTGGCCGCCACGGATGACGACGACGGTGCCGGGCTCCAGCGCCATCAGGGTGGCCGGCTTGTCGTTCACGACGATCTGGCTGGTGTCGATGACCCGGATCATCCGCCCGTCCTCGAGGACGACGATCCGCTCGGCCTGGTCGACCTGAATCACCGTCCCCCGCACCACCGCGGGATCCTGGGCCCAGGCGCCCACCGACAGCAACACGGTCACGGCCATGAGCGCCAGCGTGGTCAGCCTTTTCATGGACTCCTCCTGCCCTCCTGGTCTTGCGTGGCCGGTCGGCCCACGCACGGCCGACGCTGGTGCAAATCCGGGGCCGTTGTCCCGCGCAGTCGGGCGCCCCTCACCGCCGCCGCGCTTCCCGGACGACGATGGAAAGGCCGCTGCCTACGATGATGGCGGCGCCCAGCCAGGTCCACCCGCTGGGCACGTCACCGAACACCAGATACCCGAGGGCCGCAGCCCAGATGAGCTGCACGTAGTGGAATGGCGAGACGATCGACGCGGGAGCCCAGAGGAGCGCCCGGGCCACGCAGTAGTGGCCGGCCGCGCCCAGCAATCCCAGCGTGGCGAGCATGAACCAGTGCGAGAGCTGCCCGGGCGTCTGCCAGACGAACGGAACCAGCGTCGAGAGGACCAGGGTGCCGGCCAGGGCGCTGTAGGTGACGCTCGTCTCCGGGGCGTCCACCCCGGCGACCCGACGGGTGAGGAGCTGGTAGAGGGCGTAGCAGACCGCGCTGCCCAGGACCAGGAACGTATACGGGCTGGCGCCCTCTCCGGTGGGGCGGATGACGATCAAGGCGCCGGCGAACCCGACGGCGATCGACACCCATTGCGCGACGCCGACCCGCTCACCGAGCACGGGTGCCGCCAGCACCGCCACCAGCAGCGGTGAGGTGAAGGACACGGCGGTGGCGTCCGCGACGGGCACCCGCCCCAGCGCCGTGAAGAAGAAGGAGGTCGACAGTAACAGCAGCAGCGAGCGTCCCACCTGGGCCGCCGGGCGGCGCGTGACGAGCAGGCGCCAGCCCCCGCGGCCGGGAGCGAAGAGCGCCAGGACGACGAGCAGGTGGCCGAGCGTCCGGGCCCAGATGAGCTCGACGGTGGGCAGGTACGCCGTGAGCGCCTTTACGGTGACGTTCATCACCACGAAGCACAGCGTGGCGATGGTGACGAACAGAATCCCGCGTGAGATCTGGAGGGGATCCAGGGGGCGGGGGCTTACGGCCGACCGGCGGCTGGCTCCAGCGCCCGCAACGCGAATGGCCCCTCGCCCGGAGCCTCGCGGAGCGTCACCGTTACCCGGAGCGCGCGCAAGCCGTGAACGCCCTGCAGCTCGTCGAGCTCGAGCTCTTCGGTGTCGGCGGCCAGGTAGCCGAGGTGCTGCAGGTATTCGATGTAGCCGCGGTACTCCTGGGCCTCGGCCACCTGCGAGTAGACGATGGCGATGCGGCCGGGCTGGGTCAGCCGCTCGGCGGTGCCCTTGACCAGCGCCTTGTCGATGCGCTTCTTGACGAGCTCGTAGCGGACGTCGTACGCGCCGTCCACGTCGAAACGCTTCTCGTCGAAGCGGAAGCTGATCGCCAGCGGGGCGTTCTGGACGACGATGAGGTGCGTAGTCTCCAGGGGCACCGGCAGCTGGCGGGCGAGCTCCTCGGCGCGCGCGGCGATCCCACACACGACCATCAGCTGCCACAGCCGGAGGTTCTTCAAGTACAGCCGATCGAACTGCCCGTCCTCCATGAGAGAGGCGCCCACGTAGATCTGGTGATCGACCCCGTCCGTCTTCTGCTTCTCGAAGTAATGCGGGAACATGCTCTGGGCGGCCTGCTCCTCGAGATCCAGGTAGGCCGCGATGCCCTCGGTGAGCCGGGTGACGCTCTCCTCGAACAGCCGACGCTGGCGATAGACGGCGCGCTTGCGGGGGTCGAGGGCCGACTGGTAGGCCTGGACCCGCTCCTTCACGGACGCCCCGAAGCCCTGCAAGCGCTCGTACAGCGGCTCCACCTCGGCGCGGAGGAATGCCGCCACCCCGACCTCGTCGCCCGAGGCCAGATCGCGCTCGATGTGCTCGCGGTGCTTGTCCAGCCGGTACCGCACCTCGTCGAGGGCCGGCAGAGGCCGCGCCGCCAGCGCCGCTTCCAGGACTCCGCGGGCCAGACACAGCTGCTCCAGGAGATCCGCCTGGATGGCCAGGGCCCGCTGCGTCGAGGAGCCGCGGATGTCGGACAGCGCGTAGAGCGGATAGACGTTGTCGAACACGATGGGCTCGAGCTCGGCGGCGGCGCCGGTGTCGCCCCGTCGCTCCAGGGCGTCCAGCACGGCTTTGCGAAACCGCCACTCCACCACGGGGTGGATCGCCGTGAACCGCTCCTTGATCTGGGTCTGGATCCGCGCGTTCAGCTCTTCCATGCTCCGCTGCACAGCCATGGAGAACAGGGGCAACACCTCGTGGAGCTTGGGCAGATGCGTCGGGTTGAGGTCCTCGGGATGCGGGGAGGTCAGATCGAGGGTCCCGATGATCCGGTCCTGATAGTAGAGGGGGGCCACCACCATGGTGCGGACGCCGAACCCCAGCAGCTCCTCCTCGACCGGCGTGCGCTCGGGCAGAGTCCGCAAGTCGTCGATGATGACGGGCTGGCCGCTCTTGACCGCCCGGGCGTAGACCGTGCCGGCGAAGTCGGCGGTCGTCAGGTGACAGGAGTCGGCGAAGATGCACGCGTGCTGGTGGCGGGACCCGTAGTTGAGCACGAACACGCGGTCGCCTTCCAGCGCGGCCAGCCCCAGACGCAGGTCGGGGCGCCGGAACAAGGTCTGCAGCTTGGCTTGCAGCCCGAGGAAACGCGCGTTGGAGACGATGGACTCACGGTCGATCAGGTCGCGCTTGAGGGCCGAGAGCACTTCCTGATCGGTTACCTCGACGGCGCGCAGGATCGTGAAGCCGCGGATGAGGATGCGCTCCGGCGGCACGACCTGGCGCAGCAGATCGGGGTCGAGGACGTTGGTCTGCAGGCGCCGCCGCAGCTCCTCGTTGAGCGGAGGCAGCTCACCGTCCAGCACGACATCCTCGAACCGCCAGTCGAACATCATCCGGAAATGGCGGTCGAGCCCCGTCTCGGGGTCGGACACGGTGCAGATGATGGGGTACTCGACGTCCACCGCGATGCCGTAGAGCTGGCCCAGGACGAGGGCCTGGGCGTAGGCCAGCCGCATGGCGCCGACCATGGCCTCGCTGAGGTTCACCCGGCCCTGCAAGCGGCCGTCCTCGGCGATGAGCAGCCGGCGCATCGCCGGTGTCGCGTAGAAGCCGCGGAGCTGGAACGGCACCAGCGCGGCGATGTACTCCTGCTCCCACGCCGCCGGCGGAAACACCGCGCTCATCAAGACGTCGACGAGCTCGCGGTGGCGCTCGATCACGCCGGCGTCGTCGATCGTTCCCAGCAGCTCCGGCGCCGCGCGCTGCACCTCCTCGCCCACCATCCGGGCCAGCGTGCCGCGGGGCGAGGGGTCGGCCGCGGCGTGGGCCCAGAAGGCGATCAACGGCGCCAGGCTGAGCTCGCAGCGGAACGGGAACCCCGTATCCGCGCCCAGCGCCGTCTGGATGTCCGACGAGCGAGAGAGCGTCCCCGGCGTGCGGCGGTCCATACGCCAGTCATTGTAACAAGGTGGTCGAGCGCGACCCGGCCGCGTAGCGGTGTCAGATGGCCGACGACCGCCGGGACAGCTTGACCACGATCCCGTCGCAGCCGGAACGCCGGGCGAGCGCAAGTCCGCTAGAAAACATGCCGGGTCCGACACGCCGGCCTGGCATCCTGGGTGCACTGCTCGCCGCCGATGCGTTATCACTTCTCCGGCATCGCCGGGGCCGGCATGAACCCGCTGGCCCAGCTGCTCCGCGCCAGAGGCCACCAGGTGCAGGGCTCGGACCGGTCGTTCGACCAGGGCAAGAACCAGGAGCTCGCGGACCGGCTGCGCAGCCTGGGCATCACCCTCCGCCGCCATGACGGCACCGCCATCATCCGCGGCATCGACCGGTTCGTGTACTCGACCGCCGTCGAGGCCGACACGCCGGAGATGCGTGCCGCCCGACAGCTCGATCTCGAGCTGGTGACGCGCCCCGCCCTGCTCGCGGAGATCGTGAACGCCGGCCGGCCGGGAATCGCCATCGCCGGCACCTGCGGCAAGAGCACGATCACCGGGATGGTGGCGTGGCTGACGGAGCAGGCGGGGCTGGCGGCGACCGTGCTCGGCGGCGCCGCCCTCGTCGGCGAGGGCGTGGCCGGCTGCTTCCGCGCCGGTCCCGAGGGCGGCGGGGTCGTCGCCGAGGCCTGCGAGTCCGATGGCACGCTGGGCGGCTACCGGCCCAGCATCGGTATCGTCCACAACATCAGCCGGGACCACGGCGAGGTGTGGGCGGTTCGCGAGCAGTTCGCCGCGTTCGCCGCCAGCTGCCGCAAGCTGCTCCTCAACGCCGGCTGCCCGGAGGCGGCCTCACTGCGGGCCGGCAAGGACGTCCTCACGTACGGCGTCTCGCCCACCGCGGCCGCGCGGCTCGAGGTGCTGAGCGTCGGTCCCCACCGCGCGGCCGGCCGGCTGGCCGTGCCCGGCGGCAGCCTGGCCCTGGGGATTCCCCAGCCCGGCGCCCACAACCTGGACAACGCGGCAGCGGCGGCGCTGGTCGCCCTGGAGCTGGGGATTGCGCCGACGACGATCGAGGCGGCGCTCGCGCGCTTCCCCGGCGTGGCGCGCCGCTTCGAAGTGGTCGGGGTGGCCAACGGAATCCGGGTCGTCGACGACTACGCGCACAACGGCGAGAAGCTCCTCGCCGCGCTCACGACCGTCCAGGCCGGCGCCGAGCGTGTCCTGGCGGTGTTTCAGCCGCACGGGTTCGGCCCGGCCCGGTTCCTGCGCCCCGAGCTACGCGAGCTGTTGCCGCGAGTGCTGCGGGAGCACGATCGGTTCTGCTATGCGGAGATCTACTACGCGGGGGGCAGCGTCCAGAAGGATATCTCGAGCCGCACGCTGGCGGCCGATCTACCCGCCCGGATGCGCTGCGCCTACGCGGCCGACCACCGGGCTGTGGTCCAGTGGGTGCAGGGCGAGGCCCGGCCCGGCGACACGGTCCTCATCATGGGCGCTCGTGATCCCGAGCTGCCGCGACTGGCCCGGGCCGTCCTCGCGTCCCTTCGGCACTCTCCCGCGCTAGCGGTTCCCTGACCGGCCCGGCGGCCGGCGGCGCCGCGTTCCCGACCCGCAGCTCTCGGCGACCGGCCCGGATCACCCCGACGGCCGAGCGGCCGTAGAGGGCCGCGATGGCCAGACCGACGAGGATGTCCGGCCAGGCGGAGCCGGCAAGGTTCACGCCGGCGGCGGCGACCAGGACGCCCACGTTCCCGATCACGTCGTTGCGCGAGCAGAGCCAGGCCGATCGCAGATTCACGTCGTCGGCGCGGCGGCGCCACAGCAGCGCGAGGCAGGCCACGTTCGCGGCCAGGGCGAGGCCGCCCACGGCGCCCATCACCGCCGAGGCGGGCATGGCGCCGACCGCCAGCTTGCGAGCGACCTCCGCCAGCACGCCGGCCCCGAACGCCGCCATCATGGCTCCCTTGACGATCGCTGCCCGCGCCTGCCAGAGGACCCCCCGGGCCACCACGTACAGGCTGAAGGCGTAGACGAAGGCGTCGCCCAGCATGTCCATGGAGTCGGCGAGCAACGCCGTCGAGTGCGCCAGCAGCCCGGCGCCCAGCTCGACCCCGAACAGCGCCAGGTTGATGGCGAGGACGATCCTGAGCACCCGCCGCTGGCGCTCGGGAATGTCGGCTCCGAGCTGGCAGCACTCCGTCATCGCCTACGGTTTACCGGGCGCGCCCCGACCCGAAAAACCCGCCGGGCGGGCGGGCGTGGGCGTGCCAGTGATCGGGGATGTTGCGCATGTGCTCGTCGAGCCGGAAGGCGCCGAGCTCACGGGCGCCCACCTCCCGCAGCGCCTGTCGCATGTGCTCCAGCTCCGCCATCGGCGGGTCGGTGCCGTGCCAGCGCCAGACGACCATGGGGACGGCGCAGATCTCGCACTCGGCGATCCAGCAGATCGTGTCCTCGTGATACCAGGGCGTGATCCGCGCCGCCCAGCAGAGCGGGCAGCCCGCGACCTTGACCCCTCCCGCGCTCGCGCTGGCCATATGCACCCCGATCGACTCGCCCCTTCCTTGCCGTTCAACAAATCCGGAAGGACCTGTTTGACGTTTTATTGATTGAGAGGCCAGATCGAATATAACCGGCACGGCCGGACACTGGAGCTAGCCAGATGTTGATCGTGCGCATCACCAACAATCGGGAAACCGCCGAAGAACTGACGCTGGATGTCTTCCACGACGTGTGGCGCCGAGCGTCGACCTACGATCCCGCCGGCGGTTCTGTCGTCGGATGGATCATGAATCAGGCGCGCTCTCGGGCGATCGACCGGTTGCGGTACGAACAGCGAAAGAAACGCGTCGGCACTCATGGGGATAGCCCATTGCCGGCGACGGCGGCGGGCGGCCCCCAGCAAGCATTCGACGTGAGGGAGCAGGGTCGCCTCCTGCAGCGGGCCTTGCAGGTCCTCACCCCGGAAGAGCGACGGGCAATCGAAACCGCATTTTTCTCGGAACTGACGTATAGCGAGGCGGCGGCCAAGTTGAATCAACCCCTCGGGACCGTGAAGACGCGGATCCGCTCCGGATTGGGCAAACTCCGACAGGCGCTCACGGGAATGGTATAGGCCCTATGACCTCAGGATCAAGCGAACACGAGCGGGATCACCGAGTGGACCAACCAGAATGGGAGGAGGTCGCGCCCGGCATCACCTGCAAGCTCCTCGCCACGGATACGGAGAAAGGGCGCGTCGAGCGGATGGTCGACGAGAAAACACTCCATCCGGGAGATTACCTCCGATCGGAGCCCGGCACCGCCGATCATCGTGTCTGGAGCGAGTCCGGCTGCACGGGTGTCCTCCTCACCTCCGCCCGAGATATCCTTCGCCGATGTCCTGATCGCGGTCCGCACCTTCCTCACCCCGCGGCGGGCGCCAGTGCCCGCATCGCGGTCCGCACGACCTCGCGCCGGCGCGCGGGATCGGCCTCGGCACTCTGGAACGACAGGAACACGGTGTCGATCCCGGCGTCCAGGTAGCGACGAATACGGGCGCGCATGGCCTCGGGCGAGCCTCGCAGGAGCAGCTGATCCAGGATGGCCGCGGGGATCGCGGTCACGGCGCCCCGGCGGTCACCCGTGTCCCAGGCCTCCCACATCGGCCCGAGCTCCGGCGTTCGTCCGAGCCACTCGTGAAACGCCCGGTAGACCGGGACGTTCAGGTAGGCGGCGACATGGCGCCGGGTCGCCGTATCGGCCTCCGGCGACGGCGAGTCGACGTGCGCGAAGATCCGGCACGTCACCTCGATGGCCTGCGGGTCCCGGCCCGCCCGCCGGGCCGACTCTCGCACGACGGCGACGCAGCGCGGCACGTCCTCGGGCGCCAACCAGTTGAGGATGACGCCATCGCCGACTTCCCCGGCCACACTCAGCATCCCCCCGCGGAGGGCGGCGATGTAGATCGGGACGGGGTGGGCCGGCGCCCGGGAGAGCCGGAAGCCATCGACCGTGAACGTCTGTCCCCGGAAGACCACGCGCTCACCCGTGAGAGCCCGGCGCAGGAACGTGGCCATCTCGCGCACCCGCGTAGCCGGTCGCTGGAAGGCCAGCCCGTTCCAGCTGTCCACGATCACGTTGGAGCCCGCGCCGATCCCCAGGCAGAAGCGCCCCGGCGCAATCTCCGCGATCCCGGCCGCGCACTGGGCCAGCGTGGCCGGCCCCCGCGTGAAGACGTTGACGATGGCCGTGCCCAGCCGGAGCCGGCTCGTCAGACCGGCCACGGCCAGCGGACTGAAGGCGTCGAGCCCGTCGGCCTCCCACGACCAGGCGTCCCGGTACCCGAGGCCCTCGGCCTCGCGCACGAGCTCGGTGTGCTCGGCCAGCGTGTACCCCTCGAACGGCACGGTCACGGCGATGCGCTTGTCCACGCGGCCTCCTTCGTTCGGGAGTCGGCACCGCGTGGTAGTCTAGCGCGCGCCATGGACGACGCCCGTCCCTTCGCCGGTGTCCAGGTCGTCGAGTTCGGCCAGTTCATCGCCGTCCCCTTCTGCGCCCAGGTCCTGGCCGAGGGCGGCGCGCACGTGATCAAGGTGGAATCGCTGGAGGGCGATCCCGTCCGCCATCTGGCGCCGCTGGCGCCGGGCGAGACCCGCCACTTCCTGTCGCGCAATCGCGGCAAGCACTCGCTGCCCCTGGCGCTGCGCCATCCCTCGGCCCGGCGTGTCATCGACCGCCTGGTCGAGCACGCCGACGTCGTGCTCACCAACTTCCGCCCCGGCCTGGCCGCCGAGCTGGGGCTGGACTGGGCGAGCCTGGCGCCCCGGCACCCGCGCCTGATCGTGGGCAACGTGAGCGCCTTCGGTCGCCACGGCCCGGATGCCGGACTGGCCGGCATGGACCTGGTGGTGCAGGCGCGCAGTGGGCTGATGGCCGTGAGCGGGCAGCTGGCCCAGGGGCCGGGCGGCGGCGACGCGCCGCCGGTCGCCGACTACATGTGCGCCATGACCCTGGCCTACGGCATCGCCTCGGCGCTCTACCGGCGAGAGCGCACCGGCCGCGGCGGCGAGGTGGACGTGGCCCTCCTCATGGCGGCGCTGGTCGTGCAGAACAACTCCATGGTCCGGGTGGAGGCCGTCGACGGCCCCCGCCACGCCGCCGCGCGCGGGAAGCTCGGCGAGCTGCGGGCCGCAGGCCGTCCGTTCGCCGAACAGCTCGCCATCGCGCCCACCACCCGCACGCCCGGGATGATCAACGTCTACTACCGCACGTACGCCACGAAGGACGCCGCCCTGGCCATCGCCTGCGTGAGCCCGGGCATCCAGCGCACGCTCATGAAGGCCGTCGGCATGGAGGACGCCGCGCTGGCGACACCGATCGCCGACCGCGAGGCCCAGCTCCGCCACTACCGGGCCCTGGGCGCCCGGATGGAGGCGCTGATGGTCACGCGCACCACGGCCGAGTGGAAAGCGTTCTTCGACAGCCACGGCATCCCGGCCTCCGGGGTCATGCTGCCGCTCGAGCTGCTCGACGACGAGCAGGTCGTGGCCAACGGCTTCGCGCGCGATCTCGCGCACCCCGTCCTGGGCCCGGTGCGGGTGCTGGCCACCCCGCTCCGGCTCGACGGTGAGGGGTTCCAGCCGGGCCCGGCCACCGCGCCGTTCGGCTCCCAGACGCGGACGCTGCTGGGCGACCTCGGCTTCTCCGACGCGGAGGTGGCCGCCCTGCTGGCCGAGGGAGTGACCCGCGACGACAAACCCAGCCTTCCCACACGAGGAGCGCCATGACAGCCATCAGCAAGTCCGTCAGCCTGGAGCGTCGCGGCCGCGTGGCCGTGCTCACCGTCGACAACCCGCCCGTGAACGCGCTCAGTCAACACGTGCGCCTGGGGCTGCGGGACGGCCTGCGCCAGGCCGGCGGCGATGCGGCGGTGGCCGCCATCGTGCTGGCCTGCGCCGGACGCACCTTCATCGCCGGCGCCGACATCACCGAGTTCGGCAAGCCGCCCCAGGAGCCGCTGCTGGGCGAGGTCCTGGATGCGATCGAGCAGAGCGCCAAGCCGGTCGTGGCCGCGATCCACGGCACCGCGCTCGGGGGCGGCCTGGAGGTGGCGATGACCTGCCACTGGCGCGTGGGCCTCCGCACGGCCCGTCTGGGTCAGCCCGAGGTGAAGCTCGGGCTGCTGCCCGGCGCCGGCGGCACCCAGCGGCTGCCCCGCCTGGTCGGCGTCGAGAAGGCACTTTCGATGATCGTGGGCGGCGACCCCATCGGGGGGGAAGAGGCGCACCGCCTGGGCCTGCTCGACGAGCTCGTGGAGGGTGACCTCACCGGGGCGGCTGTGGCCTTCGCCGAGCGGGTGGTGGCCGAGGGCCGTCCCCTGCGTCGCGTCCGTGACCTCGACGACAAGCTCACGGCGGCGCGAGGCAAGCCGGAGCTCTTCGCCGACTTCCGCAAGTCGGTGGCCCGGCAGACCCGCGGCTTCCGGGCGCCCGAGGCCTGCATCAAGGCGGTCGAGGGCGCGCTGAGGCTGCCCTTCGCGCAGGGCCTGGCCCGGGAGCGCGAGCTGTTCGTCGAGCTGCTCAACTCGCCGGAGTCCAAGGCTCAGCGGTACTTCTTCTTCGCCGAGCGGGAGAGCGCCAAGATCCCCGACGTCCCCCCCGACACGCCCACGCGCACGATCGGCAAGGTCGCGGTGATCGGGGCCGGAACGATGGGCGGCGGCATCGCCATGAACTTCGCCAACGTCGGCATCCCGGTCACCGTGGTGGAGGTGGCCCGGGACGTCCTGGACCGCGGCCTGGGCATCGTGCGCAAGAATTACGAAGCCACGGCGTCCCGGGGCCGGCTCACCGGCGCGGACGTCGAGCGGCGGATGGGTTTGATCCGGGGCAGCGTCGACTTCGCGGACGTCGCCGACGCCGACCTGGTGATCGAGGCCGTCTTCGAGGAGATGCCGCTCAAGAAGGAGGTCTTCGCGCGCCTGGACAAGGTCGCCAAGCCCGAGGCGGTGCTCGCCACCAATACCTCCACGCTGGACGTCAACGAGATCGGCGCGGCCACCCGGCGGCCCGAGAGCGTCATCGGTACCCACTTCTTCAGCCCCGCCAACGTCATGCGGCTGCTGGAGGTGGTGCGCGGGGCGAGGACGTCGAAGACCACGATCGCCACCGCGATGGCGGTGGGGCGACGCATCGGCAAGGTGCCGGTGCTGGTCGGCGTCTGCCACGCCTTCGTGGGCAACCGGATGCTCCACCAGCGCGGGCGCGAAGCCGAGCGCTTGCTCCTGGAGGGAGCCCTCCCCCAGCAAGTCGACAAGGTCCTCTACGACTTCGGCTTCCCCATGGGCCCGTTCGCCATGGGCGACCTGGCCGGCCTGGACGTGGGCTGGCGCGCTCGCAAGGCCCGAGGCACGCGCGCGCCCGTGGCCGACCGGCTCTGCGAGATGGGACGCTTTGGCCAGAAGACGGGCTCGGGCTTCTACCGTTACGAGGGCTCCGATCGCACGCCGCGGCCCGATCCCGAGGTCGAGCGCCTCATCGGCGAGATCGCCCGGCAGGAAGGCGTGACCCGTCGCCAGGTCCCGGACACGGAGATTCTCGAGCGCCTGCTCTATCCCATGGTCAACGAAGGGGCCAAGATCCTCGAGGAGGGCATCGCCATCCGGGCCAGCGACATCGACGTGATCTGGATCTACGGCTACGGCTGGCCCGTCTACCGGGGCGGCCCGATGTACTGGGCCGATCAGACCGGGCTCAAGGTCATTCGCGACCGCATGCTCGAGCTCGAGCGGCGCACCGGCGACGAGCGCTGGCGGCCGGCCGCCCTGCTGAGCCGCCTGGCCGACCAGAGCGCCGGCTTCCTGCCGCGCTGAGCGAACGGAAGACCGGACCTCACGGCCCGGTCACCGACCGCGGCGGCGCTCGAGCGACGCCCACCGGGCGACGGCGGCAGCAAGGCGGGGCGGTCCGCTTCGGCTATACTCTCCGAAGGAGGCCTGCCATGGGATACACGCTCGAACAGGTGGCGACGGAGTTCCACCGGCTGCTCGCCGACACGCCCGGCCCCGAAGGCCGGCGGAAGGTATGCGCGCTGCTGCAGGACGTCCTGAAAGACGAGGCCTTCGTCTCCACTCATCTCAACGACAGCGGCCCCGAGCGCAAGATCCTCTACGAGGACCCCACGCTGGGCTTTTGCATCCTGGCCCATGTCTACAAGGGCGCCAAGGAGAGCAAGCCCCACGATCACGGTCCCTCGTGGGCCATCTACGGACAGGCCCGGGGCACGACGGTGATGAACGACTGGGCGCTCGTCGAGCCGGCCACCGAGTCCCGGCCTGGCAAGGTGCGACACGTGCGGAGCTATCGCCTGGAGCCGGGCATGGCCCACGTCTACAACGAGGGCGACCTGCATTCCCCGCGTCGCGACGGGCCGACCTGGTTGATCCGGATCGAGGGGACGAACATGGACAAGGTCAAGCGCCTGGCGTACGAGAGGGCGTAGGCGAGGCATGGCGCGCCGGCGAGACCTCTGGCGCAGCGTCCGCGTGCTGTGTCCGTTGTCGCTGGCGGTCCTGATGCTGGCCGCTCCCGCCCGGGCCGACGTGGACGACTTCAGGCCGGGTCGGTGGACAGGGGGAGCCGGCGTCGGCTTCCTGGCCGACACGCCCGATGGCGACGTCGAGTTCGCCCTCCGCGGGTACGCCGACTATTTCCTGATGCCACGGCTCTCCGTGGGACCGCTCGTCCAGTACGGCGGCGCCGGCAACGATCTGCTCTTCGGCTTGTCCGGCCAGGCCAAGTACTGGTGGGACTTCCTGGGCAGCCGCAACGCGCGGCTCGTGCTCCAGGGCGGGGTGGGATTCGTGCGGGCCGGCATCAAGGATTCGGACAGCGGCGTCGCCGACACCTACACGTCGTTCCTGATCCCCCTCGGCGTGGGGCTGGACTACACGGTGACCAAACAGATCGCCGTCACCGCCGACTTCTTTCTGAACTTCACCTCGCTGGGGGACACCGTCCGCGTGTCAGGCCGAGAGGTCGACCTCCACACGAACGTCATGCCGGCGCTGTACCTGGGGGTGCGATTCTAAGCCGGTCAGGCGGGCGCGGGAAGCTGGCGGGCCGCGGAATACCCGCGCAGGATCATGAACAGCGCGAACGCGTGGAAGCCCACGCCCACCCAGTCCTGGACGAGCAGGAAGATGGCGCCGTCCACGGCGAAGAGCCCCATACCCAGCAGGAACGCCCAGCGATAACCCTGGATCGCGCGTTGGCCGATGACGGCGAACACCCCGATCACGGCCAGGCCCACGATGCCGGCCTTGAGCCCGGCGGCCCCGGACTGCTGAGTGAGCTCCTGGACGAGCTGCGTCACGCCGAGACCGAGGATGAAGCGCCAGTCCTGCCCGGCGAGGGCCAGGCCGGCGTTGATGAGCGACAGACCCGCGATCCAGTAGAACCACTGGCCGCCGCTACGGCGCTGGCTCTCCAGCGTCATGCGTGTCTCGTCCGCCATCGCCGGATTGCCGACCCCGCTGGTCCTGGACGCCGGCTGTGGCTGGGCCGGCGCCGTCCGGCGCTGGGGAGGACGGCTGAATGGACTAGCGCTTCCTTTCGGCGTCCCGGTCTCCATGTGTCCTCCTTGTCACGCCCGTGTCAATTTGTGCGGCCCACGAGCTCCATGCCGCGATTCCGGGGGCAATGGGGCAAGCTCCGTGCCACGGCTGTGCTCCTGCTCGTGCTCGTCGTCGGGCAGGCGGCGTGCGCGACGCCACGAGCATCGGAATCCAGGCGCGCCCGCGCCGCCCTGGAACGCGGCCAGGCGTTGCTCGCGCGCGGCGAGATGGGCGCGGCGACCGTCGCCCTGCGAGAGGCGCTCCGGAGCGAGCCCGGCCTCGGTGAGGCCAGGGAGGGCCTGGGCCTCGCCCTCTACGGCATGGGCGATTTCGACGGCGCCATCGACGAGCTGCGAATGCTCCTGCGCAGGCAACCGGGGGCGTCCCGGGCGCGCCTGACACTGGCCCGGGCCCTCATGGCGAGGCACGACTGGGCCGGCGCGCGCACCGAGCTCGACACGATCGTGCGCGAGCGTCCCGATCTGATCGAGGCCAGCTACGCGGCGGGCGTCGTGCGCTATCGACTGGGCGATCTCGACGGGGCCATCGAGGCGTACCGACATGTGCTGGCGCGGATGCCCGAGCAGCCCGACGCGCGCTATAACCTGGCCCTCATGCTGAAGCTGGCGGGCCGCGATGACGAGGCCGCGGGCGAGTTTCTCGCCGCGGCCGAGGCCGGCGTGGCCAAGGCCCAGTACTTCGCGGGCGCCGCCTATGCCGGCGGCCTGGGGACGCCGCGAGATCTGGCCAGGGCGATCGCCTGGTGGTTTCGGGCAGCCGATCAGGGCGTGAGCGAAGCCGAAGAAGCGTTGAGCCAGCTCCGACGGGCGGCGTCGGGCCGCGGCACACGCGGCCCGATCGAGCGCGAGGCCGCCGCGCAGGGCTTTCGGGATTTTCGCGTCGGCCTGTGGCAGCAATACCCCGGGCTCGGCCCACCCACCACGCCGGAGGAGGACGCCTCCCTGGGCGCCGCCTTGCTGGGCCGCGGCCGGGCCGACGAGGCGATCGTCGTCCTGATCCGCGAGGCCTCCGCGCTGAGCGAGCCCGCCCGGCGCCAGCTCGAGACGGTGTACGAGCGGGGGATCGAAGGGCGCGTGCCCGCGCACGACACCCGCATCCTGAGCTACTTCACGGCGGCCTCCGCCGAAGGCGATCCCCGGGCGCGAATGGCGCTGGCGCGCATCTATGCGGAGGGGCTGGGCGTCCCTCGGGACGTCGAGCGCGCGCTCGCGCTTCTGAGAGAAACCCCGCACGAGGACGCGCAGAGCCTGCTGCAAGAGCTGTCGGTCGGGCCGGGCCCCGCGTCCATCCGCCCGTAAGCCGAGAGCGCCGGATGCTGTGGCGTGCGCGTCCCGCCATCGTGGGCCTGGCGGCCACGCTGATCACCGCCGCCATCTGGGTTTCGGGGGCGACGCCATTCTCGGCGCTGGACCACGCGGTCCACGCCCGCTGGCCGGGCGCACACGACAGCGGGCCGGCGACTGGCGCGCTCGTCGTCGTGGAGCGCGATGCGGCAAGCGAGGCGCGCTTCGGCACCGGAGGCTGGGACGCCGCCCTGATGGCCAGAGCGATCACCAGCCTGGCGAGCGCCGGCGCCGCGACGATCGGCATCGACGTCCCGATCGGCCAGGCGAGCGCCGCCCCGCGTGGTGGTGCGGCGAGCGCGGCGCTCCTGGAACAGGCCACCGCACTGACGGGTGCGGTCGTCTACCCGATCGCGCTCGAGCCGGCCGACGCGCGTGACGAGGCGGACAGCAGCGAGACCCCGCCCCTGAGCCATCCATCCTGGGCCGCCGCCTCCCGCCTGCCTCTGGATCTCCCTGAAGCCCGGCCGCCCGGCGGACCACGGGTCCGGCTCGCCCAGCACGCCAGGGCGATCGGTCACACGCTGGCGCCGGCCGCAACGGGCGGCACGATCGGCAAGGTTCCACTCTTCGTCAAGGTGGCAGACCAGGCGGTTCCCGCCTTCGGCCTCGCGCTGGCCGCGGCGTTCCTCGACGCCGCGCTCGGCGAGGTCGCCCTGGAGAACGGGGCCCTCGTCCTGCGTCCCGAGCGAGAGCAGCTTCCGCTGCGCCGGATCCCGGTGGACGAGCGCGGGCAGGGTCTCGTCGCTTTCACCGGTCCGGATCTTCCTCTGGGCGTGACGCGGGTGCCGTTCTCCGAGCTGTGGGCGGCGATCGAGGCGACAGATACCGAGGCCCTGCGCCGCCTCGCCAGCGACAGGCTCGTGCTGATCCTCGCGGAGCCGGCCCGAACACCGCCGGACGGAATGTCGGACGTGGCGATCCAGGTGCACCTGCTCGGCGCCGTGCTGAGCGGTGATTTCTTGAGCGAGCCGTCGCCGCTCCTGACGCTGCTCGGCACGCTCGTCCTGGCCACGCTGACCGCGTGGCTCTGGCTGACCCGGACCTGGTGGGTCGCCGCGATCGGCACCGTGGCGCTCGCCGCGGTCGGCCTGGTCACGGCCGGGCTCGGCCTGTCGACGGCCGGACTCGTGCCGCCCGTGTGGCTGCCGCTCACCGCGCTGCTGCTGGCGACGGCGGGGGCGCTGGCCCTGAACCAGCTCTCCACGGCGGGGCGCGTCCGACACCTCAAGGACGAGAACGCCCGGGCCCGCGAGGTGCTGGCCCGGCAGGAGGCGGCCGCCGACGCGCTCGAGGAAGATCTCGAGGTCGCCCGCGCCGCTGTGACGAGGTCCAGCAGCGCCCAACGCGAGCTGCAACAGACGGTGCAGGCGCTGCAGGACCAGGTGACGCAGGCCCGCGCCCAGGAAGAGCACACGCGGCGCCGGCTCGACGCGCTGGAGGAAGAGCTACGGGCCTTACGCCCCGCCGAGAGTCCGGGCGCTGCCGCGGGCGGGCTCGAGGACGACCGCCTGCGTCAGGAATGCGAGCGGCTCGGGATCATCACGGGAGATCCGGCCGTGCTCGCCGCCTTCCGCGATCTCACCCGGGCGGCCCGATCGGCCTTGCCCGTCCTCCTGCTGGGCGAGCCCGGTACCGGCAAGGAGCTGTTCGCGCGCGCCACCCATCGGCTGAGCCCTCGGGCCGACCAGCCGTTCGTCGCGGTCAACATGGCGGCCGTCGCCGTCGAGCTGTTCGAGAGCGAGCTCTTCGGGCACGTCAAGGGCAGCTTCACCGGCGCCACCGCCGACCGGAAGGGGTACTTCGAGCAGGCCGATCGCGGCACGGTCTTCCTCGACGAGGTCGGGGAGCTTCGTCCCGAGCAGCAAGGCAAGCTGCTGCGGGTGCTTCAAGAGCGCACGTTCCACCGGGTGGGGGCCAGTCGACCGACCACGGTGGACGTGAGGGTGGTCGCGGCCAGCAACCGCGATCTCCAGCGCGGTGTCGCCGAGGGCTGGTTCCGGGAGGACCTCTACTTCCGGCTCAAGGGGCTCGTGCTGGAGCTGCCGCCGCTGCGCGCGCGCCCGGGCGATATCCCGTTGCTGGCGGCCCGCCTCGTGGCGGAGGCGGCCGCCGAGGCCGGCCGGGACGGCGTGGCGCTCTCGCAGGACGCCGTCCTGGCCTTGCAAGCGTACGATTGGCCCGGCAACGTCCGTGAGCTCCAGCACTCCCTGCGCCGTGCCGTCACGCTCGCCGACTCGCCCCTGATCAGCCGCGAGGACCTGCGCCTGCCGCCGCCGCAGCCCGCCGTCAGCCCCGATGTGGCCTCCGGCCTGGAGACGCATACCGACGCGGCCGTCCTGGCTTCCCTCCGGCGTCACGGCTTCGACATGCAGGCGACTGCGGCCGCGCTGGGCTGGGACCGAAGCACGGTCACGCAGCGGCTCAAAGGCCTCGGCTTCCGCGCGCTGGTCCAGTGCGCCGGCGACCGCTCACGCGCGGCCCTGGAGCTGGCCGGCGATCCTGCCCACGCCCGTATCGTCGAGGTGAAGCTGCGCGAGTACCACGAGCATCTGCTGCGGGTGATCCAGGCCTTCGACTCCGCCGACGCGGCGCTGGGCGCCTGCCGGCGCCGCTTCAAGAACCTGCCCGAGCGCCACTTCCGCTCGCTGGAAGCGCTGGTCCGCCAGCACTTCGAGCCCCGCCCCCCGACCCCGGTCGTCTGACTCGCGGGGCGGACCCGCCACCCGGTGCGGGGATGCGGGGAGCTCCCCGCATGGCCGGCAGTGGGCTTCGCCGGAGCGCGTCCCAACACATCGGAATCGCTCAGCTCACGAGCGACAACGGCGTGGCGCGGGCGTTGCTGACTGCCCCGACCGGGCGCGGGGCCGCAGCGGGCGGCCATCCGGGGCCCGAGCAGCGATGCGCGGCCGGCTCGAGCGCCAACCGAGCCGATGGGAAGGAAAAGCGCAATGGCAGAGATCACGAAGTACGTGGCAATCCTTCTGGGTGGACTGGGAATCCTGGTCGGGGGAGCGCTGGGCACCGCCTGGATGCAGGGGCCGACCATGGAAGCCTCCGCGACGTCGTCGGAGGCGACGCCCGCCGTCGTCGCCACGGCGCCGGAGACCGCGCGGGCGTCGGTCGAGTCCAAGCTGCCGGAGGCGCCCGAGGCGGTTCACGCCGACATCTACTTCGACTTCAAGAGCGCCCGCCTGAGCGCCGACAGCGTGAGCGTGCTCCAGGAGCACGCGACGACGCTGAAGGACGACGGCACCTGGGCCGTCCTGGTCCAGGGCTACGCCGACCAGCAGGGCCCGAGCGAGTACAACCGGCGCCTGGCCCAGCGGCGGGCCGACGAGGTCAAGCGGTTCCTGGTCGAGCTCGGTGTGGCCGAGCCGCGGATCAAGGTCGTCACCATCGGTCGGGAGGGCTCCCTCTGCGACGATTCCGGCGCGGCGTGCCAGCGGCTCGACCGCCGCGTCCATCTCGAGATGCGCAAGCTCTCCCCGGCGATCGCCGGGCCCGCCGCGGCCTCGCCGGTCAGCCAGGCCGAGGTTCCGGCCCGCTGAGCGGTACGCGGGGATCGCGTCCGGGCCCTGGCGGCTACCGCCGCCGGGGCCCGGACGCGCTCGCTCGTCTCCGGCTAGACCCTGGCGACGTAGAGCGAGTTCATGGGGTCGACGCGCTCGAAGCGCGTGATCTCCTTGAAGCCGGCCTCCTCGAGCAACCGAGTGGCCACCTGATGGCCCCAGGCGGTGCCGAGCCCCGGGCCTCCGCCGGCTAGCGACACGCTCATGCAGTGCATGGTGCTCACGGTGTAGAGATAGGGTGCCAGGGGCACGCCGACGTTGTCCTCGAGACGGCTCGACGCGCAGACGTCGACCATGAGGAAGAGGCCGCCCGGAACCAGCGCCGAGCGGATGCGGCGCAGCACTCCGGACGGATCGGCCTGGTCGTGGATCGCGTCGAACGCCGTGATCAGGTCGAAGGGCGTCGGCGTCTCCAATCGCGCCACATCGGCCACGAGGAACGACGCGTTCGTCGTGCCGCGTGCGCCGGCCTCGGCCCGGGCCTGGGTGATGGCCGGCTCGGAGACGTCGTACCCGACGAACATGCTGTTGGGGAAGCGCGCGGCCATCAACGCGATGCAGTAGCCGGTCCCGCATCCGATGTCGGCGACCCGGATCCCGGCTTCCAGCCGCGGCAGCAGGCCCTCGGGCAGGGTCAGGTACTTGCTCAGCAGGTACTCGTCGTAACGGGGGCGACTGCGGCGATCCATGACCCCGGTGAAGTGGGGCTGGTAGGCGCTGTAGGGCACCCCGGCGCCGGTGCGAAAGGCCTCGGTGACCTCGGGAATCACGCGGGTCATCAGCGACATCATCTCGGCGACGGGGACGAGGTTCCTCGAGCTGCTGCCGGTGAGCACAGTGGCGTGCTCAGGCGGCAATCGATAGGTGCCGGCCGTGGCGTCGTACTCCACGATCCCGCCGCACACCATCGCGGCGAGCCACTCGCGGACGTACCGCTCGCTGAGCCCGGCACAGGCGGCGATCTCGGCGCTGCCGCTCGGGCCCAGCCGGGCCAGCGTCTCGAAGAGGCCGACGCGCCCGCCGATCTCCAGCATCACGGTGACCGCAGAGCCCTCGAGATGCCGGACCATGAGCCGGGTGAACGCCTTGGCCTTGTCTTTGTCGAAGCCGGCTGCCGGTTCCCCCATCGTCTCCTCCAGGAGCGGCCGGGATATGAGGTGAGGGCCGACACACTACCACACGGGGACCGGGGCGCGTATGCTGCCCGCATGCTCGGCGTCGAGCACGGGCGTGAGTGAGCGGGGAGCGAGCGCAGCCCGGACGGTGACCCAGATCGAGGCCCTGGGCTTCAGCCACGTCCTCATGATCCCCGACACCGAGAGCCGCCTGCTCTACGACGCCGTCCGCCACTCGTCGCTGCCCCTCATCACCCCGTGCCGGGAAGGCGAGTCCATCGCCATCGCGGCCGGGCTGTGGGCGGGAGGGCGCAAGCCCCTGGTCGTGCTCCAGAACACGGGCCTGATGGAGGCGGGCGACGCGCTCCGCGGCTGCGGCCTGGGACCTCGAGTCCCGCTGCGCCTGATGCTCGGCTGGCGGGGCTATGCCGGCGCCATGGCCGGGCGCAAGCCCATCGACTCCGCGTACACCTACACCGAGCCGCTCCTCGCCGCCTGGGGGATCCCCTGCTGGCACCTGATGAGCGACGAGGACCTACCGACCCTGGCCACGATGGACCGCACCGCCGAGGAGACCTCGCTGCCCGCCGCCGTCGTCACGGGATGGGCGTTCCGGCCATGATCGAGCGCATGGACCTCTTCCGGGCGCTGGCCGCGCGCCGGACGGACGAGATCGTCGTCATGACGATGACGGCGACGCTGCAGTGGCCCCTCGTCTCTCGCCACGAGCTCGACTTCGATTTCCTCGCCTTCGGCATGGGCCACGCCGGCGACTTCGGCCTGGGCCTGGCGCTGGCCCGGCCCGAGCGGAAGACGATCGTGCTCAAGGGCGACGGCGGGTTGCTCATGAGCCTGGGCTCGCTGGTGACCTGGGCGGCCTGCGCGCCGGGCAATTTTCTCGTGCTGCTGCTGGAGAACCGGAGCTACGAGCTGACCGGCAGCCAGCCCCTGCCGCCGCGCGTGGACTTCGCCGGCCTGGCCCGGGCGGCCGGCCTGGCCGGCGGCGGCGCCACCGGAGCAGGCAAGGTCGAGCGGATCGACACGCTGGCGGCGTTCACCGACGCCCTGCCCCGTCTGCTCACGGAGACGGGACCGCACTTCGTCGTCCTCCCCGTGACGAACCGCGAGCCCCTGCCCCCAGTGAGTCACTCCGACCACGCCGGGCGGATCACCAAGCTCCGGCACGCTCTGGGCGTGACGTGAGTCAGCGGAAGTTTGCTGGCGCAATCGAGCGCAAGCTCGATTGAGAGACCCGATTTGGGGGTATGAGGGGCCGGTCGTCGCACGCACGATCGAGCCCCCAGGCTCGATCGAGACGTGGATGGGGGGTATGGGGGGCCATGTCGGGGCCCCCCATCTCCTCAGTAGCGGTTGGCGATGGGCAGTTCCTCGGCGGGGAACAGCGTGATGATCTGGGCCCCGCTCGGCGTCACGATGATCTCTTCCTCGATGCGGGCGGCCGACACGCCGTCGGTGGCCGGGCAGTAGGTCTCCACCGCGAAGAGCATGCCGGCCTCGATCTCCATGGGATCCTCGAACGAGTGCTGGCGGCTGATGATGGGCCGCTCGTGCAGGCCCAGGCCGATGCCGTGACAGAAGTTGAGGCCGAAGGCCCCCATCTCGCTCTCGAAGCCGATGTCCTGGGCCTTGGGGAAGGCCCGCGCGATCTTGTCGGTGGTCACGCCGGGCTTGATGAGCGCGATGGCCTCGTCCATCCACTCCCGGGCCTTCTTGTAGGCCGCGATCTGGGCGCGCGTCGCCCGTCCCACGTTGAACGTGCGGTAGTAGCAGGTGCGGTAGCCCACGAAGGACATGATGATGTCGAAGAAGGCCTGATCGCCGGGACGGATCAGCCGGTCGGTGAAGTTGTGGGGATGCGGGCTGCACCGCTCCCCGGAGATCGAGTTGATGGCCTCCACGCAGTCGGCCCCCATCTCGTAGAGCCGCTTGGTGGCCAGGGCCACGATCTCGTTCTCACGCACGCCGGGCTTGAGGGCCTCCGAGATGTCCTGGTACACGCCGTCCACCATGGCCGCCGCCATGTTGAGCAGCGTCAGCTCGTCCTGGCTCTTGATGACACGGGCCTCCAGCATGACCTGCTGGCCGTCGCGCACCTCGATGCCGAGCTCTTGCAGGGCGAAGAGAAAAGGGGGCTCGACGATGTCGATGCCCAGCGGCATGCCGCCCACGCCCTCGGCCTTGAGGATCTCCTTGATCTCCTGGGCCGCCTCCTTGAACAGGCCGGCCTTGGGCGACACCGCGCCCCGCATGCCCACCATGCCCGCCAGCGACTGCCGGGCCGGAATCCACGGCGCGTAGAGGCGATGGTGGCGCGCCGCCGAGCCGAAGTCCCACACCCAGGGCTCGCCCGTCCCCGTCAGCAGGGACCAGCGCGTCATCTTGTCGCGCGCCCACTCGCCGATGACGGTGCTGGAGATGTAGCGGATGTTGTGCTGGTCGAAGACGAGCAGCGCGCCGAGCCCGGACCGGGCCAGGGCATCGCGCACCCGCCCCAGCCGGTAGGTGTGCAGTCGCCGGAAGTCCACGCGCTCCTCGAAGTCGACCTGCATGTGGCCGGGCGCCTGCAACGGCCGGTCCCAGCGATGGCGAGGGTCCAGACTCTCCGGAGTGACGGGCTTGGGTCCGGTTGACGCCGACTTGCGAGCCATGTTTTCCTCCCTGGGATCGCGCTGCGGAGCTCAACTCTACCTCATCTACCGACTGCCGGGGGAGGTTCGATGGCTCGACTGACGCTGGCCCAGGCCACCACCATCATCGAGAACGCGCTCAAGAAAGGGCGGCAACTCGGCTGCGCGCCGCTGGCCGTCGCCGTGCTGGACGAGGGCGGCAACCTCAAGGCCTTTGCCCGGGAGGACGGCGCCGGCATCCTCCGGCAGCAGATCGCGACCGGCAAGGCCTGGGGGGCCCTGGGCATGGGGTTCGGCTCCCGGACGCTGGCCAAGCGGGCCACGGACAACCCGGCGTTCTTCGCGGCCCTCTTCGCGGCCTCCCAGGGCCGGCTGGTCCCCGCTGCCGGGGGCGTGCTCATCCGCGACGGCGCGGGAGAAGTGCTGGGCGCCGTCGGCATCTCGGGCGACACATCCGACAAGGACGAGGCCTGCGCGCTGGAGGGCATCCAGGCCGCCCGCCTGACCGGCGAGACGGGCTGACCGCTCACGCGCGGCGACGGCTTCCATCCATGAGGGCTCGCGGTGGGCCGAGCGTTATCATGGATTCGATGGAGCCACGCATCTCGGGGTGAGACGCCTCCTCCGGCTGCTTCCGGGTTTCCTGCTCGTCGCCGCCGCGTCGGTCGTCCTCCTCGTGCCCGATTCGCGGGACTGGGCCCACACGGTGGGGCCCAGCGTCGGCTACGTGGTGGCGCTCGCCGGCATCGTGCTCGGTCTCCGGTTCCGGAACACCCGCGTCCTGCTCGCCCTGATCGTGCTGGTCCTCGCCGACCAGGTGATCGGGCGCTGGGCGCCGACCGCCAGCCCCACCAGCGCGGCCGGCATCGCCCGCACCGTCGTCGTCCTGCTGGTGCCCTTGAACCTCGCCGCCCTGGCCTGGATGCCCGACCGGGGCTCGCCGTGGCGGCGCGTGCGACTGTGGGCGATCCTCATCGCGGTGCAGGCCATCGCCGTGGCCGTGCTCTTCGTTCCCGAAGCTGCCGAGGCCGCGCGGGCCTTCTGGCGCAGCGTCCGCGTGGCGGCCCCGCTGCAATGGTCGGCGGTCTTCGCCTTCGGCGTCGCCGTGGCCCTGGCCCTGATGCGCTTCCTGCGCCACCCCCGCCCGACCGAGGGCGGGTTCGTGTGGGCGGTGATCGCCGCCTTCCTCGCCCTCGGGCTGGGCGCCGACAGCCTGGACGCCAGCGTGTACCTGGCGACCGGCAGCCTCATCCTGCTCGTCGCCGTGATGGAGACCTCGCACGCGATGGCATTCAGCGACGAGCTGACGGGGCTGCCGTCGCGACGGGCGCTCAACGATGCCCTGACCGAGCTGGGCGAGCGCTACACGGTCGCCATGGTCGACATCGACCACTTCAAGAAGTTCAACGACACGTACGGGCACCAGGCTGGCGACCAGCTCCTGCGGAAAGTCGCCACGACCCTCACGGGCGTGTCCGGGGGCGGCCGGGCTTTCCGCTACGGCGGCGAGGAGTTCGCCGTGGTCTTCACGGGCCTGTCAGCCGAGGAAGCCACGCCGCACCTGGAGGCGTTGCGCGAGACGATCGCCGATTCGTCGTTCGGCCTGCGGGGGCGCCGCCGTCCCCGCCGCAAGCCGCAGCAGCCCAGGCCCGGCAGCCGGCAGAGCCAGCGGGTCACCGTCAGCATCGGCGCGGCCGATTCCGCGTCGGCGGGCCCGGCGGCGGCCGACGTCGTGCGGGCGGCGGACGAAGCGCTCTATCGGGCCAAGCGGGCGGGCCGCAACCGGCTGGCCGTCTGACCCGGCCTAGCGGGCCATGAAGCGGCGCACCTGCTGCATCAGCGGCTCCACGTCGTAGCTGTTGTAGAGCAGGGTCGCGTTGCGCATCCAGTCGCCCTGGAAGAAGCGCTCGTAGAGCACCTGCCGCGAGCCGAAGGCGCTGCACGCCAGATCCCAGGCCAGGTGGAAGAGCTGCACGCGGTCCCGGGCGCTGGCGGTGTCCGTCTCCAGGTACTTTTCGATCTCCCGGCCCAGCGGCCCGGAGAAATCCTGCTCGCCGGGCAGCGCCATCAGGCTGCTGGAGCCGAGGAGCTGGATGATCTCCGCCATCCGCGGATACATCCGGATGAACAAGTTGCGGGCGACCGTGAGCGGGGCGCGGGCCGGACAGAGCACGCCCCACTGGTCGATCTCGGCATTGACCTCGGCCGCGCACAGCAGCGCCTTCGTGACCTCGAGGTCCTCGATGAGCTCGGCCAGCATGGCCTGCACGTGGGGCAGGCTCTGCGAGCCGAGGACCTTGACCATGAGGTTGGCCACTCCCACCACGAACTCGCACTTGGCGACGTTCTTGGTCACCACCTGGTGCCCGGAGTGCGTGTACTGGTTCGTGGCGCTCACCATGTTGTTGCAGAGCTCCGTGTCGCCGTAGAGGAAGACGCGCTCCCAGGGCACCAGCACGTCGTCGAAGAAGACGATGGCGTCCATCTCCTCGAAGCGGGAGCCGAGGGGGTGATCGAAGGGCGAGCGGCCCAGGTCGTAGCTCTCGCGACAGAGGAAGCGCAGCCCCGGGGTCGCGCACGGAATGGCGAAGGCCACGGCGTAACGGTCCAGGGCCGCGCCCGGCAGCCGGTGCGAGCGCGCCGGATACACGGCGATCTCGTCGGCCAGCGGGCCCAGCGTGGCCAGGACGCGGGGGCCCCGCACCACGATGCCGGCGTCGGTCTCCCGGACGACGGCCAGGGCGACGTCCGTGCGATCTTCCACAACCGTGCCCACCGGGGCGCGGTTGCGTTGCAGGTTGACCAGGGTGTGGGTGAGGACCAGATCGTGCTCGCGGACGTACTCGTAGTAATTGACGATGTTCTGCCGGAACTCCGGGCGGTTCCGGCCGAAGTAGTCGCCGGCGCTGGCCATGGCCATGATGCTGACGTTGAGGAAGTCCGGCGTGCGGCCCATCATGCCGAAGCTGGTGTGGGCCCAGTGGGACATCATCACCCGGCGGCGGGCCAGATCGTCCGGGATCCTGGGCACGATGAAGGACAGGCCCACGCGCTGACCTGTCGTCGGAGACGGATACGTCATCTCGTCGCGGAGCGCGGGGTCGTGCTGCATGTCGTAGAGGCTGGCGACGGAGCGCGCACCATTGGCCAGGCCCGGACACGTGGTCACGTCCTCGATGCGCCGGCCCGCCAGGTGGACCTCACACGGCGCCTTCTGCAATCGAGCCAGATACTCCGCTCCGGTGCGCGCTGGCATGGCGTGTCCTCCTTGGCCGAGCCACCAACTAATAGCACGGGCGCCACGCCGGCGCAGGCGCCGGGGTGCACGAATCTTCGCCGGGAACTTCCACGGCAGCGGTATGGTCTCACTTGATGACGGGGCCCGACGACCCCGAGTGGGTGGCGCGCCTGCGGACGGGCGACGTCCAGGCCTTCGAGGAGCTGGTCATCGCCTACCAGCACCGGGTGTTCGGGGTCGCCCTCCGGATGCTCGGCAACCGCGCCGAGGCGGAGGAGATCGCGCAAGAGACGTTCGTGCGCGCCCATCGCGCGCTGCCGGAATTCCGGGGCGACGCGAAGCTCTCGACCTGGCTCTTCGCGATCGCCTCCCGGCTGTGCCTGAACCGGCTCGCCGCCGGCGAGAGGCGGATGCGGCGTGAGGGCGAGGAGACGCTCCTGCGCCTGCCGGCCGACGCCGATCCGGCCGCGGGCGTCGAGCGCCGGGAGGTCGAAGTGGCCCTGCACCGGGCGATCGAGGCGCTCCCCGAGGAGCGGCGGATCGTGGTGATCCTGAGAGATCTGGAAGGGCTCGGCTACGAGGAGATCGCCCGGGCCCTGGGGCTCGAGCTTGGCACGGTGCGCTCTCGCCTGCACCGGGCCCGGATGGAGCTGAAGGAGAAGATGGAGCGGTTCCTGCCATGACGACGTGCTCCGAGGCCCGGGAGCTCTTCTCGGCCCTGGTCGACGACGCGCTCACGCCCGACGAGCAAGCCCGGCTCGACCTCCACCTGGCCGGCTGCGCCGAATGCCGCGAGGAGCTGCAGCGCTTCCGGAGCCTCGTGTCGCTCGTCCGCGCGGTGCCGCCCGAGCGGGCGCCCGTGGGCTTCGTGGACGGGGTGCTCGACCGGACGAGCCGGGCGCCGTGGCATCGGCGCCTCCTCTTCCCGCTCTCCCAGAAGGTCCCGCTCGGCGTGGCGGCGGCGGTGCTCGTCGGTGTGCTCGTGAGCCTGCTGTACCGCGCTTCGCCCCAGCTCGATCAGGCAGCCCGGCGCGACATCGGGCCACCGCCGGCTGCGGTCGAGGCGCCGGTTCTGGGCGAAGCGACGAAACCGCAGACGCCGGCTGGTGTCGAGGCGCCGGGCGTGGGTGAGACGACAGAAAGAGAAGCGCCGGCTAGCCCGGCGCCGGCGGCGCCTCAGGAGGGCTCGGCACGTTTGTCGGACGCGCCACAGTCTGATCAACAGCGCGAGCGTCCCGAGCGCTTCCGGGCCGAGCCACGAGAGCCGGTCTCCGCAGGCAAGGCGAGCGAACCGGTCCAGCGCAGGAAGACCGAGGCCGAGCAGCAGGTAACCGGGCTTGCGACACCGGCGCGCGACGTGGCCGGACGCCTCACCGTGAGTGACGTCGCGGCCGCCGAGCGCGCGCTCGGCGAGCTCGTCTCTCGCTCGGGGGGCTGGCAGACCGGCCGCCGGTGGACTCCGGACGGCCGCGAAGTCGACGTGTCGATCCCCCGCGCCGCCGTGGACGAGTTCATGCGCGAGCTGGCGCGCCTGGGCTCCTGGCAGGCCGCGCGGGCCACCGAGTCGCCTGGCGACCCGGTACGCATGGGCATCCAGCTCGTCCGCTAAGGCCGACCCTGATCCTCCGCGAGAAAACGCCCTCGACAATCGTGTGGCTCGCGACACGGTGGTCGCGAGCGCCCGCATCGACGTACACCCATACTTTCGATACGGTTTGCCATATGAAAACGACGCTGAACATCGACGACACCGTGATGGCCCAGCTCAAGCGTGAGGCGGCACGCCAGGGCCGCACCATGTCCGAGCTCGTCGAGACGGCGCTCCGGCTGCTCTTCCGCTCCCAGCGGAAACAGGACGCGCTCCCCCCCTGCCGACGTTCCACGGCGGAGGCACGCTGGTGGACATCGCCGACCGGGAGGCGCTGTACGGGGCGATGGAAGGACGATAGTGCTCGTCGTCGACACGAACGTCCTGGTGTACGCGGCACCGATCGATCCGCTCACGTAGGGGGAACTCCCCCCCAGCCCACCGGTCTAACCCATCAGACGGCCCACCACGGGCCTGGGGAGGACCGGATCATGCGACAGCTCATCGCCTGCGCGCTGTTCCTGGCCGTCGGCACGGCCGAGGCGGCGCCGACATCTCTCGCCGTCAGCCGCGACAACCAGAAGGACGTGATGGTGACGATCTACAACGGCAACCTGGGCCTCGTGAAGGACACCCGCGAGATCCGGCTGCCGGCCGGCGTCCACCACCTGCGCTTCATGGACGTGGCGGCCCTGATCGATCCCACCACGCTGCACCTCAAGTCGCTCACCGACGCGGGCGGCCTGCGCATCCTCGAGCAGAACTACGAGTACGACCTGCTCACCAGCCAGAAGCTCATGGAGAAGTACGTGGGCCGCAAGGTCCGCCTCTACCAGGGCAGCTCCTGGATCGAGGCCACGCTGCTGTCGACCAACGGCCCCGTCTTCGAGATCAACGGGCAGATCCACCTCGGTCATCACGGCCAGATGGTGCTGCCGGCGCTGCCCGAGAACCTCGTCTCCAAGCCCACCCTCGTCTGGCTGCTCCGGAACCGGGCGCCGGCGCCCCAGCGGATCGAGGCCTCCTATCTGACGAGCGGCATCACCTGGAAGGCCGACTACGTGCTGGTCCTGAACCCCGACGACACGCGGACCGACCTCACCGGCTGGGTGACGATCGACAACAAGAGCGGCGCGACCTACCCGAACGCGGCGCTCAAGCTGGTGGCCGGGGATCTCAACCGGGCCCGCGACCCCCGGCGGGAGGGCCGGGTGATGGAGATGGCCGCCAAGGCCGCCTCGGTGGGCGACGCCAGCCTCGACTTCCGGGCCGAAGGCTTCTTCGAATACCACCTCTACACGCTCGACGGGCGCACCACGATCAAGGACAACCAGACCAAGCAGCTCACCCTGATGGCAGCCAGCGAGATCCCCGTCCAGAAGCACTTCATCTACTGGGGCGCTCAGGACTACTACCGCAACCGGTACGGCGTGCCCATCTCGAACCAGAAAGTAGGGGTCTACCTCGAGATCAAGAACGCCAAGGAGCACCGGCTCGGCGTCCCCCTGCCCCGGGGCAAGGTGCGGGTCTACAAGGCCGACGCCTCGGGCAGCCACCAGCTCATCGGCGAGGACTGGATCGGGCACACGCCCAGGGACGAGCGGGTGAAGGTCAAGATGGGCGAGGCCTTCGACGTGGTCGGCGACCGCAAGCAGACCGACTGGAAGAAGATCGCCCCCCACGTCTGGGAGGTGGAGTGGGAGGTGAGCCTGCGCAACCACAAGAAGGCGCCGGTCACCGTGCAGGTGATCGAGCCCGTGCCCGGCGAGTGGCAGGTGCTCCACGCCACCCACAAGGGCGACCGGATCGAGGCGCACACGCTGCGGTTCGACGTGCCGATCGCCGGGGAGAGCGCGGCGAAGCTCAGCTACCGCGTTCGGATCCGCTACTGAACCTGGCGCCGTGCTCAGTCGGCTGAGCTCGTCATAGACGGACTGGACGGCTGCCTCCTGCGCCACGGCGCCCGACCGGAGTCCTATGGAGATCGCCACGGCGATCGCCAGAGCGGCCAGCGGGCGTCGGAGGCGGAGCGCGTCCACGGGCGCGCGCAAGATTCACCGGCGTGCGGCCGGTTTCAATGGACGAATCGATCAAAAACATGGCGTTTTGGCAAAGCACCGGGTCTTCAGAAAACTTGGTCGAAGCCAGGGTGTGGGCCAATACTTCAACCACTTATAGTGGTTACCAGCGACCGTCCGATCCGGCCGACCGTGCTGGCAGTCGATGACGACCCGGGCTTCCTGGAGGCCCTGGACCTCATCCTGTCCGAAGATTTCGACTTCCTCACCGCGCAAAGCGGCCCGCAGGCGCTCGAGCTCATCGGCAAGCGCCGTGTCGATGTGATCCTGCTCGACCTCGTGATGCCCGAGATGAATGGCTTCGAAGTCCTCGAGCGTCTCCGGGAGTCGCGGTCCACGGTCCCGGTCATCATCGTCACCGCGTACAACGACGTCGCTCGTGTCGTGAGGGGCATGAAGGCCGGCGCCTATAACTACGTGACGAAGCCCTGGGATGATGACGCCGATCTCATCACCCTGATCCAGGGTGCTCTGCAGTCTCACTCGTGCAGGACGGCGGTGCTTCTGCTGAGCGAGGAGCCAGGGGCTCTGGCTTCCATAGAAGTGGCGCTTCAGGCGGAGTTGAAGGTCATATCTTCAGCCCCGGCTCGGGCCTCAGCCTTCGGCGTCCGGGCCGAGGCAATCGTAATCGACGGTCAGTTTGCAGAGGAGGGTGAAATTGCTGCCTTGCGGGGCATCCGAGCCCGGTTCTGGGATGTCCCGCTCGTAGTAATTACGATGGCTTCTCACGATGCCCGCCTCGAGGATATCGCCGCCCTCCACCCCGCCGCGGTGTTCGTGAAGCCCTATGCCCTGGACGATGTCCTGATTCGTCTCACCGAGCTACTGGCCGGTCGTGGGTGCTCCCCACGCGGATGGCCGCGGTTCACCCCTGAGATACGGCGCGCCGTCGAAGTGCTGGCTCGACAGTACTCAAATCCGCCGAGCGCATCAGCGCTGGCGCGAGCTGTTCACATCTCTGAAGAGAGGCTCAGGAGCGCGTTCCGCGAGGCGTTAGGAATGAGCCCAAAGGAGTTCGCCAAGCGGTTGCAGGTCGCCATTGCTGCCCGGCTCGTCCGCGAGACCGATCTGAGACTTGCCGAGATTGCCCGCCGAGCGGGGTTCCACGACGAGTCCTACTTCTCACGCATGTTCAAGGAGGCACGAGGGTTCCGAGGGCCTACACCCTAATAGCCCTCTTCCTCCAGCAGCGGGAAGGCGCTCGTCACGTGGGGCGGGCACACGGGGGTCGCCGGGTGCAGATAGGAGCGGTCGAGCTGGGAGAGGCGGCTCACGCCCATCAGCCCCATGCAGACCCGGACCTCGTCCTCCAGCAGCTCGAGCACGCGGACCAGGCCGGCCTGGCCGGCGGCGGCGAGGCCGCAGCACTCCAGACGGCCGATGGCCACGGCGTGGGCGCCCGTGGCGATCGCCTTGATCACGTCGGTGCCGCGCATGATCCCGCCGTCCACGATGACGGTGGCGCGCCCGTCGACGGCGGCCAGCACCTCGGGCAGCACCTCCAGCGTGCCCCGCCCGTGGTCGAGCTGGCGGCCGCCGTGGTTGGACACGTAGACGATCTCGACGCCGTGCTCGACGGCCAGCGCGGCGTCCTCGGCGGTGGCGATGCCCTTGAGGGCCAGCGGGATGTCGTGCACGTCCTTGAAGCGCTTGACGTGGTCCCAGTTCAGGCTCGCCTGGTACTCGAAGCCGCCGGCGCGCACGCGCCAGGGCTTGACGAAGCGGCGGGCCAGGTCCCGCTCGCGCCGGCTGTAGACGGCCGTGTCCACGGTGAGGCAGAAGGCGGCGTACCCGTGATCGCGGGCCCGCTTGACGAAGTCGTCGACCCAGGCGTCGTCACCGCGCACGTAGAGCTGAAAGATGCGGAAGGCATCGGGGGCCGCCTTGGCCGTGGCCTCCAGACCCGGGTTGCAGACCGACGAGAGCATCTGCGGGATGCCGAACTCGGCGGCGGCCTGAGCCGCCGTGGCGCCGCCCCCGGGGCTGAACGTCTCGATGGAGCCGACGGGAGCCAGCATCACCGGCAAGCGAACCGCCCGGCCCAGCAAGGTCGAGGTGCAGTCGATCTTGGAGACGTCGCGCAGGACGCGCGGCCGGAAGCCCACGGCGTCCAGCGCCTGGCGGTTGCGGCGCAGCGTCGTTTCGGTCTCGGCGCCGCCGGCCAGGTAGTCCCACGGGCCCGGGGCCAGGTTGACCCGGGCGGCCCGGACGATTTCGTGCAACGTGAGGAACCGCTCCTCGAGGCCGGAGCTCACGGCCGGGAGCATAGCAGATTTCGCGACGGGAGGCGGACAGCGGTCAGCTCGGCGGCTCGATCTTTCCGCGGCGCTGCAGGTAGCGGGCGACGAGCCAGCACACGAGGGCCCAGGCCAGGCCCGCCGTCCAGCCGCTCAGGACGTCGGTGGGATAGTGGACGCCCAGGTACACGCGGCTGGCGCCGACCAGCAGCGTGAGCAGCAACGCGATGGTCAGGACGTACACGCGCACACGCCGGCGCACAATGAACCGGGCGAGCAGGGCGCCCAGGGTGAGATAGACCACGGCGGCCAGCATCGAGTGGCCGCTGGGAAAGCTCGGCGAGGCGACCGTGATCATGTGGGGCACGATGTCCGGACGGTCGCGGTCGAAGAGGTTCTTCATCACCGTGCTCAGCAACCCGCCGCCGGCCGCGGCCAGAACGACGAGCCACATCCCGCCGGGTTTGCCGTCGAGGCCCAGATACCCCATGGCGATGAGGACCACCAGAGTGAGCGCCGTGCGGCCGCCCAGCGCGGTGACGTCGTGCGCGGCTTCCATCAGCCACACGGGACCGCGAGGGATTCGAGGGTTGTCGGGCTCGCGAAGCAGCCGCAACAGCCACTCGTCGAAGTTTCTGGTCTCGCCCTCGACGACCTCGTCGGCCAGCTCGATGAAGGCCGTCACGGCCAGGACCAGGACAAACGCCACGAAGAGCACGACGCCTTCCGGCCGGCCCAGCCAGCGGAAAGGCAGCCGTAGCACGCGACGCATCGTCGTCATGATGCGCGTCCCTCGACTAAAGCTTAACCCCGGTGTTACCCTTGGGCCCGCTGCCGCCGGCGGCGCGCAGCAGAAGGGAGGGAACTATGAGCGCTCCCCGGACCATGCGGGCCACCGTGTTGACGGCGCCCCACCGCTTCGAGCTGCTGGAGCGGCCGGTGCCCCAGCCGGGCCCGGAAGATGTGCTGGTGCGCGTGCGCGCCTGCGGCGTCTGAGGCACCGACCTGAAAATCATCCACCAGGGCATGCCCCACATGCCCCCGTACGGCGAGTTCATCTTCGGCCACGAGTACGCGGGAGAGGTGGTGGCGCTCGGCAGCACGGTGGACGAGTTTCGGGTGGGCGACCGGGTGGTCGTCGAGGCGCACATGGGGTGCCGGCGGTGCGAGAACTGCATCCGCGGCCTGTACACGGCGTGCCTGAATTCCGGCAACATGAAGCGCGGGCACCGGGCCAACGGGTTCACCACCAATGGCGGGCTGGCCGAGTACGCCCTGAACCACGTCAACACGCTCTACCGCATCCCCGACGGGATCTCCTACGAGGAGGCCGTGGTCGTGATGACGGCCGGCAGCCCCCTCTACGGGCTCGAGCGGGCCGGCGGCTACTTCGCGGGGGAGACGGTCGCGGTGCTGGGACCGGGCCCGATCGGGTTGATGGCGTTGCAGCTCGTCAAGGCCCTGGGTGCCGTGCGCGTCGTCCTCACGGGCACGCGGCCGTCGCGCCTGGCCCTCGGCAAGGAGCTGGGCGCCGACGTGATCGTGAACAGCCGTGAGCAGGACCCGGTGGCGGCGGTACGCGAGGCCACCAACGGCCGCGGCGCCGACGTCAGCATCGAGTGCGCAGGCGGCGACGACACGTTCGACCAGGCCATCAAGATGACCAAGCCCGGCGGCCGGGTGATCCTGGTCGCGTACTATCACGGCCCCGTCACCGCCGACGTGTCGGATGCCGTGCGCCGTAACTTGACGATCTACACGGAGCGCGGCGAGGGCGGCACGAGCGTGGGGCGGGCCCTGGCCTTGCTGGCGGCCGGCCGGATCCGCGCCAAGCCTCTGGTCAGCCAGATTTTCCCCCTCACCGACGTCCACCGGGGCTTCGAGGTGCTGGAAAAGCGCATCGGCGATCCCATCAAGGTGATCTTCCACCCATGAAAGGGCCGCGATGATACGATTGACCGCTCTGCTCGCCGCGCTCCTGGCCGGGACGCCCGCAGCCTGGGGCCAGGCCTTCCCGGCGAAACCGATCGAGCTCATCATTCCCTTCGGCGCCGGCGGCTCCGCCGACATCGAGGGGCGGATCATCGCCAAGGCGGCCGAGAAGATCCTCGGCGTGCCCGTCGTGCCCATCAACAAGCCGGGAGCTGGCGGCGCGCTCGCCTACACCCACGTGAAGGGCGCGGCGCCGGATGGATACACGGTGGCGTGGAACTCCACCTCCCTGCTGACGACCTCGAACATCGGGACGCTCGCCTTCCCCTGGGATGCCCTGGATCACGTGGCGCGCGTGTCGACCCAGGCGATGCCGCTGGCGGTCCGTGCCGACGCGCCCTGGAAAACGTTCCAGGACTTTGTCGCCCACGCCCGCGCCAACCCCGGGAAGGTGCGCATCGGCAACGCCGGCCACGGCAGCGGCACCCACTTCGCGGCGCTGGCGGTGACGGAAGCGACGGACATCAAGGTGATCCACGCGCCCCTCGGCTCCGGCAAGCGCGTGGCCAGTCTGCTCCGCGGCGAAGTCGAGATGATCAGCGTGCCCACCCCGGAGATTGCCGCCCAGGTCCGGGCCGGTGAGGTGCGCATCCTGGCCGTCCCGAGCGAGGCGCCCGATCCCGCCTTCCCGGGCGTGCCCACGCTGCGTCAGGCCGGCGTGCCGGTGGCGATGGAACTGTTCCGCGGCCTCAGCGTGCCCAAGGGCACCCCGGCCGCGGTCATCCAGAAGCTGGCCGAGGCGTTTGGGAAAGCGGCTCAGGACGAGAGCTTCAAGGAGGCCGGCGTCAAGGGCGGCTACCTGGTCGGCGTCCAGGGCCCGGCCGAGTTTCGCAAGTACCTGGCCGAGCAGAACGCGTTCATCGCGGACCTCGTGAAGAAGGCCGGCCTCAAGAAGTAGGCCCGGCGTGCCGGCGCGCTTCGGCGTCCCCCTCGCCGTGCTCGCCGTGGCGGCCGCGTGGGCCTGGCTCGCCCGCGGCCTGCCGCCGGGAGGCCCGGAGGCACCCGGACCCGCGTTCGTGCCGCTCCTGCTGGCCGGGCTGCTGGCGCTTCTGGGTCTGTCGCTCCTCGTCAACAACGCCGTGGCCGGCGAGAGCGAGCGCGCTCACGGCCCCGATTGGGCCCAGGCGCTCCGGGTGCTGGGCCTGCTGGCCCTCTACGCCACGGCCCTGGCGTACCTGGGCTACTTCCCGGCCACCCTGCCCTTCGTGGCGCTGGCGATGTGGCTGGCCGGGGCTCGATCGCCTGCGTTCGTGCTCGGCACCACCGTCGGTTTCACCCTCGCGCTCTGGCTCGTCCTGACCGCCCTGTTCGCGGTGCCCCTGCCGCGGGGCCCGTGGCTCTGACCCGCTGACCGTGACCGACGGCGTCATCTGGCAGGCCCTCGGTCAGGTCCTGTCCTGGCCGAGCGTGCTGGCCAGCCTCGTCGGCGTCCTGCTCGGACTCGTCGTGGGGGCGCTGCCCGGGTTCACCATCTCGCTGGGCATGGTGCTGGTGCTGCCGCTCACCTTCGGCCTGGAATCGATCCACGCCATGTCGCTCATGCTCGGCCTCTTCGCCGCCGGCATGACGGGCGGCTCCTATTCGGCGATCCTCATCAAGATCCCGGGCACCCCGTCGGCGTCGGCCACGGTGATCGACGGCCATCGCATGGCCCTGCACGGCCAGGCCGGCAAGGCGCTGGGCGTCTCGGTGATCTCGTCCGTCTACGGCGGCATCTTCAGCCTGGTCTGCCTCGTGCTCTCGGCGCCGCTGATCGCACGTGTCGCGCTGCAATTCGGGGCCGCCGAGCAGTTCGCGCTGCTCACGCTGGGCCTCACCCTCATCGCCGCCTTCTCCGGACACTCGCTCGTCAAGGGCCTGATCGCTGGCGTGCTGGGCCTGCTCCTCACCGGCGTCGGACAGGACCCCATGGTGGGCACGCCGCGCTTCACGTTCGGACAGGTCGAGCTGCAGGCGGGCGTCCACTTCATCCCTGCGCTGATCGGGCTGTTCGCGATCCCCCAGGTGATCGAGGGTCTACGCGCGGGCGCCAGTCCGGTGATTCCGCGGTTCACCGCCGGGCTCACCGGCCTCTTGCCCTCGTGGCGGGAGCTCCGAGGCCTCAACCGCAGCATGCTGGTCGGCTCCGCCGTCGGCACCGGCGTGGGCGCCATTCCCGGCACGGGCGGCCCCATCGCCGTGTTCCTGGCCTACGACGTGGCGCGCCGGGTCTCCCGTGCCCCGGAGGCTTTCGGCCGGGGCAGCGCCGAGGGCGTCGCCGCGCCCGAGGCCGCCAACAACGGCGTGACCGGCGGGGCGCTCATCCCCATGCTGACGCTGGGGATCCCGGGCGATCCCATCACCGCCATCCTGCTGGGCGTGCTGATCGTCCAGGGGCTGGCGCCCGGGCCCCTGCTCTTCAAGGAGCATCCCGAGTTCGTCTACGGCATCTTCTGGGCGTTGCTCCTCGCCAACCTCATGACCTTGGTGGTCGCGCTGATCTCGGTGCGCTGGATCGTCCAGGTGCTGCGGTTGCCCCAGAGCGCGCTCATTCCGGCCATCGCCGTGCTCTGCGTGGTCGGGGCCTACGGCATCCGCAACACCTTTTTCGACAGCGCCGTCATGCTCTTCTTCGGCGCCATCGGCTACCTCCTGAACCGCTACGGCTTCCCGGTGGTGCCGATGATCATCGGCCTCGTCCTGGGCGGCGATCTCGAGGAGCAGTTTCGGCTCGCCCTCACCCTCAGCGGTGGCGACCCCGGGGTCTTCGTGCGCCAGCCCATCGCCGCCGGCTTTCTGCTGCTCACCCTGGCCGCGCTCTGCTGGCCGCTGGTGCGGGCCGCGCTGGCGCGCCGGCAGGGCGGACGCGCGTGATCTATACTGGGCGCCCATGCGGGTGACGGTCGCGCAACCCTTCCACTCACTCTTCTATGCGCCGCAGAGCGTCGCGCGCCACGGCGGGCACTTCGAAGCCGAGGGGCTGGAGGTGCGATCACTCGTCGCCGACGGCCGTACCAGCGCCCTTCGCGCGCTCCTCGAGGGCACGGCCGATCTCGCGCTGAGCGGCCTCATGCGGAGCCTGGACCTGGCCGACCGCGGCGGCCGTCTCGTCCCCCACTTCGCGGAGGTCAACAGCCGCAACGGGTTCTTCCTGCTGAGCCGGACCGCGCGCCCGGACTTCACCTGGCGGGACCTGGTGGGCCGAACGGTGATCTCGTTCGCGGGCGCCCCCACGCCCTGGCAGTGCATGCTCACGGTCCTGCGCCGGCACGGGGTCGACCCCTCCCGCGTCCGGTTCGTCCGCGACCTGCACGGCGACGATGCCGTCGCCGCGTTCCAGGCCGGCCGGGGCGATTTCCTGGAGGCGGGTCAGCCCACCACCGAGGCGTTACTGACCGCCGGGTCCGCTCACGTGGTGAGCTCGATGGGCGAGGCGACGGGCCCGGTGCCGTTCTCGTCGTACATGGCGACCGCCGACCGGCTGCGCCGCGAGCCCGAGCTGCTGCTGCGCTTCACCCGCGCCCTGTACCGGGCGCAGCACTGGATCGCCCGTCACGGCGCCGCCGAGGTCGCCGAGGTGATCGCGCCGGACTTCCCGGACATCCCGGCCGATCTCCGGCGCCGCGCGGTCGAGCGCTACCTGGCTCAGGGCACCTGGGCCGCGCATCCCGTGCTCAAGCGGCCCGGCTTCGAGTACCTTCAAGACATCCTGCTGGGCGGCGGATTCATCAAGCGCCGGCACCGCTACGAGGACCTGGTGGACACCGCCTACGCCCGCCAGGCGATGGAGACGCTCAAGGAGTAGCGGTCAGGGCTTCTTCTGCCCCTTGTACAGCCCGGCTTCCTTGATCAGCTCTCCGTAGTTCGCCCCGACCTTCCGCAGCCAGTCGGCCAGGGCCTGGCCGGTGAGCGGCGCGCCGACGGCGGCCTCGGTCTTGCGCGCCATGCTCACGAACGCCTCCGTCCTGGCCGCCTGGTTGAAGGCGTCGGCCAACCGCTCGACCACCTGACGCGGCATCCCCTTGGGCCCGTAGGTGATCACCGCCGTCGTGCTCTCGACGTCGTACCCCGCCTTCTCGAACGACGTCGCGTCGGGCGCATAATCGAGGCCTTCCCTGTCGTTGACGAGGAGGACCCGCATCCGCTTGGCCTGGACGTAGCTGCTGACGGCCACCGAGCTGCCCCCCAGGAGGACGACGTGCCCGCCGAGGAGCGCGCTGACGGACGGGCCGTCTCCGGCGAATGGAACGCCCCGGAAGGTGAAGCCGTCCTTCGCGGCGAATCGGGTCATGACCAGCGCCGGCGTGGTGGCGACGCCCGGATTGCCGAACGTGAGCTGCCCGGGGTGCGCCTTCGCCCACTCCACGAGGTCGCGCCACGTCCGGTGCGGGCTGTCCTCTCGCACGGCGAAGACGATCTTGAACGTGCCGACCCGGTTGATGAACGTCAGATCGCGGAAGGGATCGTATTCGAGATCCCGGAGGTGCGGCGCCCGGGTGACCGGCGTGTCCGTGTTGCAGATGATCGTGTACCCGTCGGGCTTCAGTTTGATCAGCTCGGCCGTGGCTACGGCCCCCGCCGCCCCCGGCTTGTTGATGACCACGATCTTCTGGCCGAGGATCTTCTCGGCCCCCTCGGCGAGAGCACGGGTGAGGATGTCGGTGGCCCCTCCGGGCGGAAAGCCCACCCAGATGGTGATGGCCTTCGTGGGAAACGGCTCCTGGGCGCCGGCGCCGGGCAGGCCGGCGACGGCCGCCGCCACCAGCGCGATCAGCCCGAGCGCTACGATGTGCGAAAGCCTCCTGGTCACGTTGGCCTCCTTTGCCGCGAGAGGATCTGCACGACGAGCAGCGCCGCCATGACGGCCATGCAGGCGGCCGCGATGGGGCGGGTGAAGAATATCGCGAAACTGCCTCCCGACAGCGCCAGCGACTGGCGCAGCGCCGTTTCCAACAGCGGCCCCAGGACGTAGGCCAGCGCCAGGGGCGCCGGGGCGTAGCCCAGCTTCTGCATCAGGTAGCCGACCAGCCCGAAGAACGCCATGAGGTACACGTCCATCCGCGAATGGTTCACGCTGTACACGCCCACCACGCAGAACATCAGAATGAGCGGGAACAGGACGTCGTAGGGCACGCGCAGGAGCCGGACCCACATGCCGATGAGCGGCAGATTGAGCGCGAGCAGCATGACGTTGCCCACGAACATCGAGGCGATCACGCCCCAGAAGAGGTCGGGGTGCTGCTGGATCAGCAGGGGGCCCGGCGTGATGCCGTGGATGAGCAGCCCTCCGAAGAGGACGGCCATCACCACGTTGGGCGGGATGCCCAGCGCCAGGAGGGGGATGAACGAGGCCTGGGCGGCGGCGTTGTTGGCGGTCTCCGGCGCCGCCACCCCTTCGATCACCCCGGTGCCGAAGCGCTCCGGGTACCGCGAGACGCGCTTCTCCACGGCGTAGGAGACGAACGAGGACAGGACGGCGCCGCCGCCGGGCAGGATGCCCAGAAGGAAGCCGATCAGCGTGCCGCGGACGATCGACCACTTCGCGGCCAGCCAGTCGGCCGCCGTGGGCAGCAGCTCGCCGAGCCGCGTCTCGTAGATCCGCCGCCGCATCGACTGGTCGAGGTTGCCCAGGATCTCGGCGATGCCGAACAGGCCCATGACCAGCGGGATGAGGCCGATGCCGTCGGTCAGCTCGTTCAACCCCAGGGTGAAGCGCGGCACCGAGGTGAACATGTCGAGCCCGACCCCGCTGAGCAGCAGGCCGAGCAGCCCCATCATGAGGCTCTTGTACATGGAGGCCTGGGACAGAAAGGTGAGCACGACCAGGCTCACGCACATGAGCGCGAAGTACTCGGGCGGCCCGAAGCTGAGGGCGGCCTCGGCCAGCGGCGAGGCCAGCAGCATCAGCCCGACGATGCCCACCGTCCCTCCCGCGAACGAGCCCAGCGCGGCCATGCCCAGGGCCGGCCCGGCGCGGCCCTGGCGGGCCATCTGGTAGCCGTCGAGACCGGTGACGATGGCGCTGGCCTCCCCCGGGATGTTGACGAGGATCGAGGTCGTCGAGCCTCCGTACTGCGCGCCGTAGTAGATGCCGGCCAGCATGATGATGGCCCCGACCGGGGAGAGGTGGAAGGTCGCGGGCAGGAGCAGGGACATCGTGCCCACGGGCCCGATGCCCGGCAACACGCCGATCAGCGTTCCCACGAACACGCCCACGAAGCAGAAGAGGAGATTGGTCGGCTGCAGCGCGACGTGCAGCCCCAGCCCGAGGCTCAGCAGGGCGTCCATGCGCGCGCCGTCAGATGCCCAGCGGCCCTTCCGGCACCGGCACGCCGAGCGCGCGACAGAGCAGGCGGGCCGCCGTCACCACCACCGCCGCGGACAGCAGCGTCACCCACCAGCGCTTGTCGGCGACGATGCCGAACAGCACCACCAGCATGAGAAAGATCGTGATGCTGAAGCCCGCCCGCTCGAGGATGAACCCGGCACCGAACAGCGTCGCCAGCACGACGCTCACCACGCCCCAGCGGCTGGCGGTCGGGGCGGGTCCGCCGCCGGCCTGCCCGGGCGGCGCGATGGCCACGCGCACGAGTCGGCCGAGGGCCATCGCCGCCAGCAGCGTCGCGGTCGCGAACGGCATGAAGCCGGGACCGGGATCGTGAACGGTGCCGAGACCCAGCCGATGGGCGCCGAGGGCGACGGCGGCGGCCAGCGCGAACAGGAACGCGCTCGCGTAGGCCTCAGGGTCCGTCGGGCGCCGCCCCCCCGCGTGTTCCACCGATCGGGATCATAGCCCGCTCAGCTGTCCGGCGCGCCCGGGGTTCGGGCCTCGTCGACGAGCTCGGCGGTGCCGTCCCCCGTGAGCGCGTGCAGGAACTCCACGAGGGCCGCGACCTCGTCCTCGCTGAGCCCGAGCGGGCCCAGCCGGGGATCGAGGCCCGGGTGCGGGTTGGCCCCCCGCGCGTAGTAGCGAACGACGTCGGCCAGCGTGCGCAGCGAGCCGTCGTGCATGTACGGCGCGGTGAGGGCCACGTCGCGCAGCGAGGGTGTCCGGAATTTCCACACGTCGGCGGGGACGAGGGTCACCTCGTGGCGCCCGAGGTCGGCGGCGGCGGGCTCGCCGACGCTGTCCACGATCTCGCGCGGCACGTCGACGGTGACGCCGGGAGCGACTTCCACCGACACGGGCGTGCGCTGGCGCGGGCGAACGACCGCGTTGTAATGGCCGATGCCGGTGTCGTGGAAGGCGCCGTTCGTGAACAGGGCGTCCCGGGCCCCGATGGTGTGACAGCCGACGCAGCCGGCCTTGCCGGTGAACAGGCGGAAGCCTTCCACGGCCCGGGGCGTCAGGGCCGCGCGCTCGCCCCCGAAGTACCAGCGGTCGAACGGCGAGCGTCCCGACAGCAGCGTGCGCTCGTAGCTGGCGATGGCCTGGCCGATACGGTCGGGACTGGGTCCGGCGCCGAAGGCCCGCTCGAAGAGACCAGCGTAATCCGGCAGCGCCCGGAGGCGGGCGATCACGTGGCCGATGGAGGGATTGCCCATCTCGCTGCGCTCCACCAGCGGTCCGATGACCTGACTCTCCAGCGCGATCTCGCGCCCGTCGTGGAAGAGCCGCTCGACATAGGCCACGTTCAGCAGCGTGGGCGCGTTGCGGCGCAGGCTGCGGCCCTCGACGCCGACCGCGCGAGCCAGCTCGTTGTTCGTGAAGCCCTGCTCCGGGATGTGGCACATCGCGCAGGACATCGTCCCGTTGTGGGACAGGCGGCGGTCGAAGAAGAGCTTGCGTCCGAGCGCGACCTTGGCCGCCGACGGCCGGTTGTCGGCGGGGACGGGAACCGGCGGCAACCCGAGCGGCGGGGCCGCGACGCGGGCCAGCGCGGCGGCCAGCCGCCCGTCCCCATCGGTGGCATGAGCCGGCGGGCCAGCCGTGAGGGCCAGAACCGCTGCCAGGGCGCCGAGCAGCGGCCTCGCCACGAGCCGCGTGAGCCCCGTCGTCATGGCCGGTGGCCTTGCTCTTCCAGGAGCAGGGTGCGCACGTCCGCCAGGAGCAGGCGAGCGTCGAGGAAGTCGAGCCCGTAGACGTTGCGAATCCGGCGCCCGGCGTCGATCAGGTAGACGCGCAGCAGATGGGTCGGCGGCGCCGTCCGGTCGCCGAGCCCGACCGGCTGCCCGTACGCCTCGAGGAGCGAGGTCAGCTCGCGCTCGGACGTGGGCACCACGAAATCCCACGGGCTCGTCCCCCTCGACTCCTGCCGGGCCGCGCCGGCGTACCGGCCCAGCGCGGCGGGGCTGTCGTTGCGCAGATCGAAGCTGACCGTGACCAGCCGGAGCCGGCGTGCCAGCACGGGATCCCGGCCGGCCGCCGCCCGAATCTGATGGAGCACCGCCGTGGCGAGCGGGCACCCCTGGGGGTCGACGCAGCGGGTAGAGATGAAGCTCACCACGACGATCCGATCGCCCATGAGCCCGTGCAGGCGGCGCGGAGCCCCGGCCGCGTCGACGACATGAGCGTCGGCGGCCGGCTTGATCGCGGGCAGCGCGTAAGTGCCGGGGCGCGGCGGCTCGTAGTCGAAGCGCGGGAAGCCCAGGTCCGCCGCGGTCGAGCCCGACCCGTGGGCCCACGCCGCGCCGGCTACCGCGGCAAGGGCCACCATCGTCGCCGTCAGAAGCCTCGCGGTCCGAATCATCGTTCGTCCTCCAGGGGCGGCGCCGGCGTTGGCGCCGCCCCGACATGCCGTCATTACCGGTAGAGGCTGGTGCTTCCGAAGCGCATGACGTGCGCCCGGCCCAGCCCGAGCTTGGCGAAGTCCAGGGCGAAGCGTTCCTCCAGGGCCTTGCCGTCCCAGGTGTAGGCCTTGAAGAACTGCTCGTCGGCCTCGGCCTTCTTGTCCCAGCGGGCCAGCACCGAGCTGGTGAAGTAGAGCCGCTTGCCGTCCCAGCTCTGCGACACCATGTTGATCTGCGAGCCGATCCGCTTGCTGTAGATCTCCCTCGGCCGGTGCGGGTCGCTCACGTCGAAGGCGCGGACGGTGCCGTCCATGAAGGAATCGACCCACAGCGTGCGATCGTCGGCGCTGAGGGTGATGGCCACCGGCAGCGGGATCGTGGCGGGGTCGCCGATGTCGGCGACGGGCTTGGCCTGCCATTCCCCTCTGGCGTCCTCGTGGATGAGCCAGATCTTCGAGGTCAGCGCCGTGGTGGTGAAGGCGTAGTTGTGGCCCGGCTGCGTGGCGAACCGGATCTCCAGCGGCGAGCCGGGCACGTGCAGCACCGTACGGGGCTTGCGAGCGTGGAAATCCCAGACCACCACGGTCTGCCCGAAGCGCTTCATGGCCTCGGGGTCCTTCAGCATCTGGCCGAAGTCCATCATGTAGTTGGACCAGCCGGTGAAGGACGAGGTCAGCATCACATTCTTGCGCGGCAGGACGCGGATGTCATAGCCGTAGCCGTCGGCCACCTTCTCGATCCTGGCCCCGTTGGCCGTGGTGGCCAGCGGCATCCAGTGGGTCGCCACGTACTTGCCCTCGTTCGAGTACTCGACGAGCGCGGTGTGCCCGCCGTGGTCGCGGTTGTTGGACAGGGCGGCGATCATCATCCGCCCGGGCAGCGCGTAGAAGGTATGCGGTCCTACCACGCCGCCGGAGGCGCGGACGAAGTCGTCGATGGTCTTGTGCAGCCGAGGCCGGGCCGGATCGGTCGCCACGTCGAAGATGAAGATCTTGCTGGTATCGAGGCCGCCCGCCCAGAAGTAGCGCCGGTCGTCGGTGAATCCGCCGTGGTGGGCCTCGTGGCGCCCGCCCACGGAGACCGAGTGGATCACCTGGCCGTACGTGGACGAGCCGCGGCGGACGTCGATGGTGACCAGCTTGTCGGAGCCGTCGCCCATCCCTTCCACGCCGAGGGTCCACACGTAGACGAATTCCTCCTCGCCGGTGATCTTCTGCACATAGGGCGACTGGCACGGCTCGTCGGCGCGCGCGGCTGCCGGCGCCAGCGCTGTCAACAGCGCGACCAGGACGATCCACCTGACTGCGGGGCTCGGTTTCATCGCTCTTCCCTCCTCGTCGATCGGTCGGTTCGCCTGCGGCGAGCGACGGCCCACTTGCCGGCGCCCGCGAGTCGACGAGCGCTGGTGCAGCCGGAGTGCCACGTCCAGATGCGCTGTAAGGGCGCGGAGTTAACCCCAGGCAGCCCGAGATAGACCACACGGCACTTCGCCCGATTCGTCGGTTTCGTCAGTTTTCCGGCGAGCCCGACGGCGTCGAGGTACCATACCGGCTGTCGATGCCAGCGCTGGCCGAGCTCCTCGGCGATAGCCCCGCCCTGGTCGCCGTGCGCGAACAGGTCGCGCGGGTGCTACGCCGCCCCAGCGGTCCCGTGCGACGGCCGCCGCCCATCCTGATCCTCGGCGAGACAGGCACCGGCAAAGGGCTCCTCGCTGCGGCCATCCATCGCGCCGGCCCGCGCGCGGGCGGGCCCTTCGTCGACGTGAACTGCGCCGCCATCCCCGACACGCTGCTCGAAGCCGAGCTGTTCGGCTACGAGCGCGGGGCCTTCACCGACGCGCGCCAGGCCAAGCCGGGACTGTTCCAGGCCGCCTCCGGCGGCATCATCTTCCTCGACGAAATCGGGCTGCTGCCACTCGGCCTGCAGTCCAAGCTGCTGCGGGTGATCGAAGAGCGCTCGGTCCGTCGGCTCGGCAGCACCCGCAGCGAGCCGCTCGATGTGTGGATCGTGGCGGCGACGAGCGAGGACCTGGCGGCCGCCGTGCGGACACGCCGGTTCCGGGAAGACCTCTACCACCGCCTGGCCGTCGTGACGCTGCAGCTACCGCCGCTGCGCGAGCGCGGCCGCGACGTCGTGAAACTGGCCGAGCGCTTCCTGGCCCGAGCCTGCGACGACTATGGCCTCGCGCCGAAGACGCTGACCGAGGACGCTCGGGCCGCGCTCCTGGCCTTCGCGTGGCCGGGCAATGTCCGGGAGCTCGCCAACGTGATGGAGCGGGCCGCCCTGCTCACCGACGCCCGGGCGCTGGAGGCCAGCCATTTCGGGCTGACCGCGCGGCCCGCCAGCCAGCCGACGGCCGGGGCGCCCGAGGCCGATCCCGACGCCGTCGAGGACGCGGACGAGCACACTCGCCTCCTGAAGGTTCTCCAGGCCACCGGCTGGAACATCTCGCGCGCGGCCGAGCGGCTCGGCATGCCGCGCAATACGCTGCGCTACCGGCTGGAGCGTCACGGCCTGGCCGCCGACAGCCCGCCGGACCGGCGGCGCGGCGGGCGCCCGCCCCGCACCCCCCGAACCGGCGGGTCTCCGCCGCCCCCCGCGCCGGCCCCCCGGCAATGGCAGGCCCGCGTCACGATGCTGCAGGCCCGACTCATCCCTATTCGTGCGGACGCCGGGCCTTCCGACACCAAGCGCGCCGTCGAGGCGGTGCGGGAGAAAGTCCAAGGATTCGGAGGCGTCATCCAGGAGCTGACGCCGACGGCGATGGTCGCCGCGTTCGGGCTGGAGCCGGTCGAGGATTCCCCCCGACGCGCGGCCCTAGCCGCCATGGCCATCCGGGCCCTGGCCGCACGGGCCCGGAGCGATGACGAGGGGCGGCCCGACCTGAAGGTCGCCCTCCACACCCAGCAGCTTCCGATCACCCGGCGCGGCGACACCGCCGAGATCGATCCCGATGGACGTCACGCCGGCTGGACCATCCTCGCGGCGTTGCTCGAGCGTGCGGGCAGCGGCGATATCGTGACGAGCCGCCCGGCCGCCGGTTTCCTCGAGCGCGCCTTCAACCTGATGCCGCTGCCGACGGGGGACGCGTTCCGGCTGACCGGGCAACGGGACCCGGCCGTGACGGCCTTCGTCGGACGGGACCGCGAGCTCACCCTGCTCACCGAGCGGTTCGAGCAGGCGCAGGCGGGCCAGGGTCAGGTCGTCGTGGTCGTCGGCGAGCCCGGCATCGGCAAGTCTCGCCTGCTGGCCGAGCTCCGCCGCCGGCTGGCCGGCGACTGCACGTGGGCCGAAGGTCACGCCCTGGCCTTCGGCGGGTCGATGCCGTTTCACCCCGTGATCGAGATGCTGCGGCGGACCTACCGCATCGACGACGCCGATCCCGAGGCCGTGATCATCGAGAAGCTCGAGCCGCGAATCCTGAAGCTGGGTGAGGATCTGCGCCCCACGCTGCCATTCCTGCGCTACCTGTTGTCGCTGGATCCGGGTGATCCCACCGTCCCGGCGATGGACGCCAAGCTCCGGCACGCCGAGATCGTCATGGCTTGCCACCGCGTCCTGGAGCGGGCGGCCGAGCGACGCTTGCAGGTTCTGGTTCTCGAGGATGCCCACTGGATGGACCCGGCCACGGGAATGTGGATCGCCGCCCTGGCCGATCGGATCGCCGGCAAGCGCCTGTTCCTGATCCTCACCTGTCGTGCCGGTCACGCGCTGCCACTCGGCGATCGCACGGTCCACACGCGGCTGGCGCTCGCCGCGCTGTCGACGGCCGACAGCGTGCACGTCGCCCGCGCCACGTTAGGGGCCGACGAGCTGCCAGGCGAGCTGGAGTCAGCCATCGCCAGCAAGGCCGATGGCAACCCATTCTTCGTCGAGGAGCTGGTCCGGTCGCTGCTGGAGACGGGCGCCCTGCGGCGCGAAGGCGGGCGGGTCGCGCTGGCCCGGGGTCTGGACGAGGTCGTCGTTCCCGACACCGTTCAGGACGTCATCCTGGCCCGCATCGGCCGCCTCGATCCGTCGGCGCGACGCACGCTGCAGCTCGCCTCGATCGTCGGTCGCGAGTTCGGTCGGCGCCTGCTCGATCACGTGATCGGCGAGCCCGAGCGCGTGGGCCTGGCGCTGAGGCAGCTCACGGCCGTGGAGCTCGTGTACGAGAGGACGCTCTTCCCCGAGCCCGTCTACGCGTTCAAGCACGCGCTCACCCACCAGGTCGCCTATGCCACGATGGAGCCGGCCGAGCAACGGGAGCTGCACCGCCGCATCGGCGCGGCCATCGAGGCGTTCGACGCCGACCGCTTGCCCGAGCACTCCGGCCTGCTGGCCCACCACTACTCGCGGGCCGAGGAATGGCCGAAGGCCCTGCAGTACCTGCTGGCCGCCGCGGCCAGGGCGGCCGCGGCCTTCGCCACCCGCGAGGCGCTCGCCCTTTACGATCAAGCGCTGGAGGCGGCCGAGCGCCAGCTGAACGGGGCCGATCGGTCGACCATCATGGCCATCTACGAGGCCAAGGCGGCGCTGCACATCGTGGTCAGCGACTTCGAGCAGTCGCGAGTAGAGGCCAGCCGGCTGGTCGAACTGGCCCGCGCCGCCGACGACCGGCCCCGCCAGGCCGCGGCGCTGGCCGCGCTCGCCTGGGCCTCGACCTGGGCGCGCGACCTGGACGGCGCCACCACCTACGCGCAGCAGGCCATCGAGGTCGGCGAGTCGGTGCGGGCCGAATCCGCGCTGGCCCGAAGTCACTTCGCTACCGGCTTTGTCCGCGCGGTCACCGGCGGGCTCGACCAAGCCCGGGACCATCTCTCTCGCGCGCTCGCCAGCAGCCGCGCCGGCGGCGACCCCTTCCATCAGTCACTCACGCTGGCCGCCCTCGGCCTCGTCAAGAGCTGGGAGGGGAACTACGGGGAAGCGACGGCACTGCAGAGCGAGGGCCTGGACATCGCGCGGAGCCAGGGGCTACTCTACCCGCTGCTCTTCGGCGTGTTCCTGCACGGCCTCACGCTCACCGCCCGAGGGGACTACAGCACGGCGCAGCGCGGGTATCACGAGGGGCTGGCGCTGGCCGAGCGGCTCGGCGACGAGACGATCCATCACCGTTTGCTCAACTGTCTGGGCTGGCTCCATCTGGAACTCGGGGATCTCGACGCGGCCGAGGACCTCAACCGGCAGAGCGCCGCGGTGGGCCGCCGACGCAAGGACCCCGGCACCATCCCGAACGCCGAGATCAACCTGGGCGATGTCTTTCTCGCCAAGGGCGACCTGCCGCTGGCCCGGGAGTTCTACGAAGGTGTCGAGCGCTACGCCGCCGATCCGGATACCAGCGAGTGGATGCGCTTCCGATACCTGATTCGCCTGGCGGCCAGCCAGGGCGAGCTGTGGCTCGCCAGTGGCGACCTCGACCGCGCCCGTCAGCACGCCGAGCGCTGCCTGGAGCTGGCCACGCGCAGCAACGCCCGCAAGAACCTCGTCAAGGGCTGGCGCCTGAGCGGCGAGATCGCCCGCCGCCGACGCCGCTGGGACGACGCCGAGCAGGCGCTGCGCCGAGCGCTGGCCCTGGCCGAGCAGATCGGCAATCCGCCCCAGCGCTGGCTGACGCTGGCCGCCCTGGCCGGGCTCGAGCTCGAGCGCGGTCGGCCCGACGCCGCCCGGCTCGCCGGCGCGGCCGCCCGGGAGGTGATCGACGGCGTGCTGGCCGGGCTCGCCGATCCGGCGCTGCGCGTGAGCCTGCAAAGCGCGCCCGTGGTCCAGAGCATACGTGACCTGGCGCCCTAGCTCCGGACGAGCAAGAGAATAGCTCCCGTTACGGCCAGGGAGGCTGTCCACAGGAGGTCGAGATTGACCCACCCGCGCCGCAAGAAGGCGAGCCCGACCCACTCGTAGACGACGATCGCGATCACGCCGGTCGTCACCAGCATCGCCAGCGTGTGCACGCCGACCGCGGCGAGCGAGATTGCGAGCGAGGCGCCGGGCGACGGGTGACCGTGCTCGTGCCCGGCCGAGCTCAGGGGAGCCAGGAGCGGCACCAGCATCAGTCCCGCTCCGTGCGCGCTGGCCATCAGGAACGACCACAGGCCGAGCCCGGCCATGCCCGTGCGCATGCCGAACCGGACGCGATGGCGCGAGCCGTACAGGTAGTGATAGGCCGCCCACCCGATGAGGACGAGCCCGGCGGCGAGCCGGAGGGCCCGCTGATCGACGACCAGGCCGAGCGCCACCACGGCGATGGCCACCACGGCGATGGCCAGCGCGTGCCCCAGCGCGATGGGAATCAGTGATGTCAGGACCACGCGCCGGCTGCCGCGATGCAGGCCGAGGGCGACCGCGAACAGCCAGCCCATGGCGGGGTTGACGCCATGAAAGGCGCCCAGCCCCGCCAGGGCTAGCCACGGCCACGTCAACGATCAGCCCGCTGGCCGTGCCTCACGGATAGCAGTAGGAGTCCGAGGACGCGTCGCCGCCCTGCAAACGCACCTGATGCGGGCGGTAGCCGTCGGGCCACGGAATGAAAAAGTCCTTGGCGAGCTCGATGCCCCCGCCCGGCCTGGCGTCGACGCGGACCATCCATCCCTGCACGCCGTCAGGGTAGAACTGAGGGTCCACCGCGCCGTAGAGCGAATTCGTGAAGTAGATCCGCCGGCCATCGCGGCTGATCTCCACCATCTGCGGCCCGCCGTTGAGCGGCCCCTGGCCAGCGGGGTGCGCGGCGCGGGCCACGATGCCTCCGATCCGTACCGTGCCCGTCAGCTTCGGCTTGAAGGGATCCGAGACGTCGTACTGCTGCAGATCGCCCGTGCCCCAGCAGGACACGTAGAGATAGCGGTCGTCGACGGAGAGGTCGATGTCGGTCACGAGCGGCGGGCAGGCCTTGAAGGCCTGGATCGCCGGCGGCAGCCGCTCCGGGTCGGTCGGCTCGGCCGGGATGTCGATCACCTTCTTCACGGCGAAGCGGTCACCCTCGCGGTACCACACCCAGATCGAGGACGAGAGGTCTTTGAGGCACACGACGCAGTTGACGAACCCGTAGGTCTTGGTCGGATCGTGAGCGGGGCGCAGCTCGAACACCAGCTGATAGTCCGGCCCGAAGTCGATCTCCTGGATGTGCTTGCGCTTGTGCAGGTCCCAGAAGTGCAGCCGCCGCCCGTACTTGCTGCCGAGCAGCAGTTCGGGGACGAGCCCGTTCTCGAACATGTCGGGCGTGCCCCACTCGCTCGTCACCATGACGTCGTGACCGAGATGCCACCACATGTCGTAGGCGAACTGCTGGGGGCCCCGGTCGAGCTCCCAGCGTCCCCGCACGTCGAACGTCTCGTGGTCCATGACGAAGACGCCGCCCGGCCCCTTGCCCTCGGCATTGCCCAGGGCCGTGACGTAGATGCCATCCGGCCCGCAGTGCACCGTGTGAGGACGGGAGTAGCCCGCGCGCTCTGCCAGTTCGCGGGCACCGATCGTCCGAATCACCTTGGGGTGCCGGGGATCGGGCTGAGTGTCGAGGACGTGGATGTTCGAGGACCGCAGCCCCGGGACGATCAGGTATCTGCGCTCGACGTGGGGGTGCGGGGCGTTCGGACAGAGGCACGAGCTGCAGGCGTTCCAACCGAAGTGGTGGAGCTCATCGCCGGCGTTGGGCATGGGCGTCCGGCCGACGATCTGCCCGTAGCCCTTGGAGCCCGGATCGACGTCCACGACGGCGATGCGATCCGGCCGGGCCCGTTCGGGGTCGAACTCGGCCACGTAGGCGAGCTTTTCCGGGGGCGCCTGTGCGGCCAGGCGCGGAGAGGGATAGAAGGAGGGGTCGGGCGTCCATCTCGCCATGGTGGTCTCCTTTCTCAGAGGGTTTCCGAATGGGGCCGTTTACCAGCCATCGACTGGCAGAGAGCATCCTAATCAGAGGGATGTGAGTGTACCAGCCGGGACAGTGGCAGGGTGTTGAAATCACAGCCGCGCTCGGCAGCCCCATGGGCGTGGCCGCAGCTTGACCCGCTTTCCCCGAAACAGTATCGTGGCCGTCGTCCATCGCGGCAGCCTCATGCGTAGGGGCGAGGGCGGAAACCACGCTATCACCCCTCGAGTTCATAGTGTTGACCTGCAGCTTGTCCCAGCAGTCACGACGGAACGATCCGGAGCGATGAGGGGGACCGATGAGTCCAAGGCTGGTACGGACGTCGACGGTCGTTGCCGTGATGAGCGCCGTCCTTTTCAGCGTCGGAAGCGCGATCAGCCCCGGGCCGGCGGTGGCGGAGCCCGGGGTCGGCGACCGGGCGCCCGATTTCACGCTCCCGGCGACAACGGGAGACAAGATCAGCTTGAGCCAGTTCCGTGGCAAGAAGATCGTCCTGCTGGAGTTCTACGGCGCCGACTTCAATCCTGTGTGAGCGGCAAACTTGTCGGCCAGGAAGGCCGACTACGGCAAATTCGAAGCGCTGAACGTCCAGATCCTGGGGATCAGCTCCAACAACCCATTCTCGCAGAAAACGTTCGCCGACTCGCTCCAGCTTCCCTACCCGCTGCTGAGCGACTTTCCGCATCTCACCACGATCAAGAGCTACGCGGGCCTCAACAAGCAATGGTCGAGCACGACCGCGCAGCGCGCCTTCTTCCTCATCGACAAGAACGGCGTCATCCGAGGCCGATGGCTCGGCACGGTCACGGACGTATTCCCGACCGAGGCGATTCTGGAAACGGCGCGGGCAGTCGCCAGGGAGTGATGGCCGGGCCCCCCGTCTGTCGGGTATTCGGCCTCGCGCTCATCCTGATCGCCGGGGGAGTGGTGCCCGGGCCGGCGGCCGCGCAGGTGGCGAAGCCGATCCTGATTGGAGCCTTGACCGAGTCCTGGGGCCCCACGCCGGCGATCGTGGGCCTGCGGGACGGCCTGGTCGAGTTCGGCTATCGGGAGAACGAGCACTTCGTGATCGGTGTCCGCTTCACCGAGGGCAACGCCGAGGCGCTGCCGCGCGCGGCGCGCCAGCTCGTCGAGCGAGGGGCCGACATCCTGGTCAGTGGGGGCGGCGGCGCGAACGAGGCGACGGCGCTCCAGCGGGCGAGCAATCGCATCCCCATTGTATTCATCAGCGGGAGCGATCCGGTGGGCACCGGACTGGTGCAGAGCTTTGCCCGGCCGGGTGGCAACGTGACGGGGGTAGCTGATCTCGACGTCGAACTCGCGCCCAAACGGCTGGAGATCTTCCGAGACCTCGTCCCGGGGCTGAACCGCGTCCTCTTCGTCTACGACGCCGGGGACACCTACGCCGTGTCCCAGCTGGACCGGTATCGAGAGGCGGCACGGCGATTGAGACTGAGGCTGGTCGAGCGGCCGGTGCGCACGCAAGCCGAAGCCCGGGCAGCGCTCGGCAGCGCGAGAAAATCCGAGGTTGACGGGATCCTTTCGCCTCGCTTCCTCTCGCTGAACATCCCGGGCTTCATCATCGAAGCCGGGCTGAGGCAGGCCCTCCCGACGATGCTCCACGCCTCGTTCCACGTCGAGCAGGGCGGCCTCGCCAGCTACGCGGCGAACCTGTACGAGCTAGGTCGCCACGCCGCCCGGCTGGTGGACCGGATCCTCAAAGGCGCCCGCCCCGCCGATGTCCCGGTCGAACAGGCCACGCACTTCGAGCTGACCATCAACACGAAGACTGCGCGAAGGCTCGGTCTCGCGATCCCGCCGAGCATCCTGCTACGGGCGAATCGCCTCATCGAGTAATCCCGGCGGTGGCGGGCTTCATGTTCCGCCACACCGCCCAGGCGACGGCCGCGGCCGCCAGGCCCAGGGCCACCGCGCTCACTGGACGCGTGACGAACACCGAAAGGTCGTTGCCGTGCGACACCATCGAGGTGAGGAAGTACTGCTCGGCCATCGGGCCCAGGATGATGCCCATGACCATGGGCGGCACCGGCAGATCCCAGCGGCGCATCACGAAGCCCAGCACGCCGAACAGCATCGTGAGCCAGACGTCGGCCATGTCGTTGCGCAGCGCGAAGGCCCCGATGAAGCAGAACACCACGATCGCCGTGTTGAGCAGGAAGGCCGGCACCCGCATCAGCGCGGCGAAGCCCATCGCGGCCAGGAAGCCCAGCCCGATCATGAGCACGTTGGCCAGGATCATGCCGGCGAACAGCGTGTAGACCTGCTCCGGCTGCTGCGCGAAGAGGAGCGGCCCGGGCTGGATGCCGTGGATGAGGAACACACCCATCATCACGGCGGTGGCCGCGCTGCCGGGAATGCCGAGGGTCAGCAGGTGGATCATGGCGCCGCCCGTGGAGCCGTTGTTGGCGCTCTCGGCGGCCACCAGCCCGCCGGCGTGGCCGGTGCCGAACTGCTCTGGCTCCCGGGCCATCTGTTTTTCCAGGCCGTAGGCCACGAAGGAGGACACGGTCGCGCCGGCGCCGGCCAGTCCCCCCACCGCGATGCCCACGACCGTACCCCGCACGAGCGGTCCCCGCAGGGGCCACAGATCCAGGAGCGGCAGTCGGGGAATCGACCGCGCCTGCGTGAATGGCACGCTCTGCGGCGGGGGGCCGGTGAGCTGATCGAGGATCTCGCCGATGGCGAAGAGTCCGATGAGCACGGTGACGAAATCCACGCCCGTGCGGAGGAACGGCACGCCGAAGGTGAAGCGCTCGACGCCGTACTGAGCCTCGGTCCCCACCGTGCCCAGGAACATCCCGGCCAGGAGCGAGATGAGCGCTCCCGTGACCGAGCCGTGCCCGAGCACCGAGACGCTGGCCAGCCCGAAGACGACCACGGAGAAGAACTCCACCGTGGAGAAGGTCAGCGCGAACCGGGCGAAGGGCGGAGCGAAGAAGGCCAGGCAGAGCGCGCTGGCCAGCCCGCCCAGCGCCGAGGCCATGATGGCCAGGCCCAGCGCGTATCGAGCCTGGCCCTTGCGGTTGAGCCGGTAGCCCTCCCACGCCGTGGGCACGTTCATGGGGTCACCGGGGATGTTGAAGAGGATCGCCGTGATCGACCCCCCGAAGACCCCGCCGCAGTAAATCCCGATCATCAGCAGCAGAGCGGGCACGATGCCCATCAAATAAGTGAACGGCAGCACCAGCACGATCGAGTTGAGCATGGTGATGCCGGGCAGCACGCCGGCGAGCACCCCGATGGCCAGGCCCAGCACCACCATGAGGAAGTTCCCGGGCTCGAAAACGTTGAGGAGGCCCACGCCGAGGTTGGCCAGCGCGTCGGCCACGTCAGAAGATCCCGAGCAGGCGGTAGAGCGACAAGGTCACGGCCTCGAAGGGGCCGTCGCCCTTGGGCAGGGGCAGGTACACGACCTTGACGAAGAGATAGAGCACGCCGAGGGTCCCGCCGACCGCGGCCGCCGCCACGCCCGCCGGTCGTCGCGCGCCGGCCCCGACCGCGAACGCGGCGATGAAGCCTCCGGTGGCCAGGGGAAAGCCGACGAGCGGAGTCGCGAGCACGTAGAGCAGGATCAAGCCGATCGCCAGCGCCAGGCGCCGCCGGGCCAGCGGCGCGGCGCGGGACGAGGCCGCGCGATCCCCCGAGGCGCCACGCCACAGGGAGGCCACGCGCACCGCGCATACCGCGGCCAGCCCGACCAGCACCAGCCGCGGCCAGAAGTCCGGACCCAGCTGCCCCTCACGCGCGAGATCGCCGAGCCCGCGCGTGGCCGGGAGCAGCCCGAGCGCGAGCACGAGACCGGCGAGGGGCGCCAGGACGCGCGCCAGGCCGGCCATGGTTACTTGCGGAGCCCGAACTCCTTCACCAGCCGATCGAGCGTGGCCACCTCACCGGCCGCCCAGCGGCCGAACCGCTCCGGCCCCAGATAGCTCTCCGGGCTCATGTACCAGTCCTCGGCGAACTTCTTCCACTGCGGGGTCTGCACGGCCTTGCCGAAGGCGTCGGCCAGGGCTTTCACGCGGTCGGCCGGGGTCCCCGCCTTGGCCACGACCCCCCGGAACTGCGGTAGGGTGATGTCGAGCCCCAGTTCCTTGGAGGTCGGCACCTCGGCGAACGACGGGTGCCGCCGCTCGGCGAAGATGACCAGGGGCTTGAGCTGGCCGGCCTTGAGGTACTGCAGCACGTCGCCAGCCTGCTCGTAAAGGACCTCGGCGTGACCGCCGAGCGTGGCCGCGTAGCGCTCGCCCGGCTTGGGATACGGCACCGTGGTCATCTTGTAACCTTTCTTTTCGAGGTACCGGACGGTGACGTCGTCCACGGTGCCGAAGCCGGTGCCCGCCACCCGCAGCTTGCCCGGGTTGGCCTGCGCGTGCTTGAGGAGCTCCTGGATCGTCTTGAACGGTCCGTCGGCCTTGACGAAGAGGAAGGAGTCGGCGACCTGGGTCCGCGTGATCCACGCCAGGTCTTCGACCTTGTGACGAGCCAGCCCCATGGGGATCGTCATCAGCGTGTCCTGGATGTAGACGGCGACCGTGTAGCCGTCGGGCTTGCCGTTGAGGACCTTGGCCAGCCCCGTGTTGCCGGCGGCGCCCGGCGCGTTGGAAACCGGCAAGGGCGTGCCCAGCAGGGGCTGGGTGAGCGTCCCGAGCTGGCGGGCCATCGAGTCGGCTCCGCCGCCGGTGCCCCAGGGGACGATGAAGTCGATGGGCCGGCTCGGGAACTTCTCCTGGGCCGCGCCAGGGACAGGGGCCAGAGCGGCTAGCAGCAGCGCGGCGATCACGAAGACGATCGGAGCAGGCAGGCGTGTCGTCATGGCTCTCCTCTCAGCGAGACCTCGCGCCGCAGCTCGCGCCGCAGCAGCTTGCCGGTGGTGGTCATGGGCAGCTCCGACCGGAACTCGACGATGCGGGGCGCCTTGTAGGGCGTGAGGCGTTCCCGACAGAAGTCGATGATCGCGGCGGCGCTGGGGGGCGTCCCCGGCCCGTCCCTGAGCACGACATAGGCTTTCACTGCCTCGCCGCGGTAGTCGTCGGGGACCCCGACCACCGCGGCCACCTTCACCGCCGGGTGCGCATAGAGCGTTTCCTCCACCTCGCGAGGCCAGACCTTGAAGCCGGCGGTGTTGATCACGTCCTTGCTGCGGTCGACGACACGGAAGTACCCCTCGTCGTCCATGCAGGCGATGTCACCGGTGCGGAGCCAGCCGTCGCGCATCACCTCGGCGGTCTCCGCCTCTCGCCGCCAGTACCCGAGCATCACCTGGGGGCCGCGGACCAGCAGCTCGCCGGCTTGGCCCGCCGGCACGTCCCCGCCGCGCTCGACGTCGATGACCCGCGCGTCGGTGTCGGGCAGCGGAACGCCGATCGAGCCGGCCTTGGCTCGCCCGATGGGGTTGGCGTGTGTCAGGGGGCTGGTTTCCGTCAGCCCGTAGCCCTCCACCAGGACCTCGCGTCCCACCAGCGCGTCGAACGCCGTCTTCACGGCCGGCGGCAGCGGCGCGGCGTTGGTGCGGCAGGCGCGCAGCGCCGAGTAATCGGCCCGCCGGCCCTCGCCGTCGTTGAGCAGGGCGATGAACATCGTCGGCACCCCGAAGAGCCGGGTGGCTCGGTAGCGCGTGACCGCGCGGGCCGCCGCTCCCGCGCTGAACCGCGGCAGCACCAGGCAGGTGCTGGCGGCATAGAGCGGAACGTTCATGGCGCCCGACATCCCGCCGGAGTGGTAGAACGGCAGGACGCACACCGCCGTCTCCTGGCCGGGCGCGAACGCGTACCATTCGGCGAACTGGATGGTGTTGGCAACCAGGCTGTAGTGGCTCAGCATCGCCCCCTTCGGCGTCCCGGTCGTCCCACCCGTGTAGAGCAAGACGGCCATGTCGCGCTCGGGGAGGCAGGCCGCCGGCTCCGCGGGCGGAAGGGCCGCCAGGCCGTGGAAGCGCTCGCTGTCCAGGAACGGGATCTCCAGCCGACCGGCGGCCGCCTGGGCGGCGCTCCCGGCCGCGCCGACGACGAGGCCGACGTCGGCATCACCGAGCTGCTGGACGAGCTCGGCCTCGCGCGCAGCCGGATTGGCGGGCACCACCACGCCCCCCGCGACCCAGGTCGCGTAGTAGGCGACCACGAGCTGCGCCCCGTTCGGCAGACAGTAGCCCACCCGGGTTCCGGGACCGACGCCGGCCCCGCGCAGCCCGGTCGCCGCGCCACGGGCGGCCCGCCACAGCGCCTCGTAGGTCACCGTCCGTTCCTCGGCCAGCGTCTCGGGGCTCAGCTCGCGCAGAGCGACGCGGTCGGCGAAGCGCGCGACATTGCGCTCGAGGAGCCACCAGGCCGGCACGCGCGGATAGTCGAGCGTGAAGGCAAGATGGGCGGGCCAGACGTCGTGCCACCGGCGATACTCGGAGGAGGGCACGTCAGGCCGGGGTCAGGGTGGGCAACGTGTGGCCGACCTCGAGGGCGGCCAGGTTCTGCTCGTGAAAGCGCGGAATGATCTCCAGCATGGCCCGCTTCATCGCCTCGTAGTCCATGCCGCTCAAACGCGTCAGCGCGCCGAGCATGATCATGTTGGCGAACAGCTCCTTGCCGAATCGCTCCTTGGAGAGCTGCGTGGCGGGCACGGCCACGTGGCGCTCGGGCGCGTCGGTCCGGACCGCGGTGACCATCTCCGGATCGTAGAGAACCTTGCCGCGGCACAGCTCGTAGAACTTCCGGTAGGCGGGCGCCGAGAAGGCGACGAACACGTCGGCGTTCTCGACCACCGGGCTGTCGACTTCCCCCGGCGCGATCACGAGCTGGGCCCGCACGTATCCCCCGCGCGTCTCCGTGCCGTGGCTCTTGAGCATGGTGACGCGGTGGCCCTGCTTGATGGCGCACAGGCCGATGATCTGTCCCATCCGGATAACGCCCTGGCCACCGAAGCCGGAGATCAGGATCTCGGTGCGGGCCTTGCCGTCGATGGCCATCAGGCCCTGGCCGCCATCTTGTCGGCCAGGTCGGACTGGACCCGGGCGTTCATCTCGCGCAGGAGCCGGGTGAACTCCGGCCGGCTGTTGGAGGCATCGTGCTTGATGCCGGTCTCCCACGTGAAGTCGGTCTCGCTGCCGTCGGCCTTGCGCCCCTGGGTGTGCTCGTAGATCCACTCCAGATTCTTGAGCGTGTCGCGGGTCCCCAGGGCGTACGCGCCGAAGTTCTCGTTGCACGGGAAGCGGACGTGGATGAAGGAGAAGCCGTCGTTCTGCAGCGCCTTCTTGACAACCTTGACCGTCTGGTGCCACTGGGTGGCGGTGGTCTCGGCCACGAAGGTCGCCCCGGCCGCTTTGACGACGTCGCAGGGGTCGAACGAGGGCTCGACCATCCCGTAGGGGCTGGAGTTGGTGACGTAGCCGGCCGGCGTCGTCGGCGAGAACTGGCCGCCGGTGGACTCGTAGCCCATGTTGTCCTCGCAGATCACGGTGACCCCCAGGTTGCGCCGGGCGGCATGGATCAGGTGCGAGGTGCCGATGGACGCCGCGTCACCGTCCCCCACGACGACCAGGATGCGGCGCTCGGGTTGCGCCAGCTTGATCCCGGTGGCCACGGCCAGAGCCCGGCCGTGGGTGGCGCCGAAGTTGTCGCCGCCCCAGGTGGCGAAGGTCTGCCGGCCGACGCAGCCGATGCCCGTGCCGAAGACGACGTCTTCCTGCTTGAGCCCGAGCTCGTCGATCGCCTGGAGCAGCCAGTTCTCGATCATCCCGATGCCGCAGCCGTGACAGGCCTTGGTGGGGATCTGACTCGGCCTGAGATATTTCTTCGCCAGGGGATTCATCAGCGGACCTCCGTCCAGATGTAGGGCAGCTCGGGGATACGTCCGGTCCGGGCCACGCCGTCCAGGGCCGCCAGCACCTCGCCCACCGTGTGCAGCTCGGCGCTCTTGCCCATGAAGTGTACCTTGCGCGAGTCGGGCGCCGCCCGCATGACCTCGCGGACCAGCTGGCCGTCGTAGTTCAGCTCGCAGACCACGTAATGGCGGTCCACGGCGAAGAGGTCGTCGAGGAAGGGCCACAGCGTGATGGGACGCACGAAGCCGGCCCGCAGCCCGCGAGCCCGGGCCTCCAGCACGGCCGTCTTCACCGTGCGGGCGTCGGCGCCGTAGGCCACCGCCACCACGTCGGCATCGTCCATGCCCACCGTCTCGTAACGGGTGAGCTCGCTCCGGTGGTGGCGGATCTTGTTGACGAGGCGGTGGGTCTGCGCCCACTGCGCCTCCATCTCCTCGATGTCGTAGCCTTCCTCGGTGTGGGTGTACGCCGACACGCACACGCCGGTGCCGCGCCCGATGATGTTGGGCGGGACGTCGATGGCGTCGCTGCCAACCGGGAAGAACGGCATCGTGAGGTTCGTCCGGCGCGGAACGACGAAATCCAGGCCGGCGTAGTCGTCGGGGATGAAGAGATCCTCCCACATGTCGGACACGACCTGGTCGGTGAGGATCGTGACCGGCGTGGCGAAGCGCTCGGACAGGTTGAAGGCGTCGATGGTCAGCCAGAATGCCTCCTGCACGGAGGAGGGCGAAAGCACGATCGTCTCGAAGTTGCCGCCGTGGGAGGCGTAGCGGGCGATATAGAACTCGCCCTGGCCCGGCGCGCCGGTGATGCCGCTGATCGGCCCCACCCGCATGGCATCGACGACGACCAGGGGGATCTCGTTGGTGATGGACCAGCCGTAGGCGTCGTGCATCAGGGTGTAGCCGGGCCCTGAGGTCGCCGTCATGGCCTTGAGCCCGCCCAGGCTGGCCCCCGCGCACATGTGCATGCCGGCCAGCTCGTCCTCGGCCTGCATGTAGTAGCCACCCACCTGGGGCAGACGCTTGGACATGTACTCGGCGATGTCCGTCGCCGGCGTGATCGGGTAGCCGGCGAAGACCCGACAACCGGCGGCGATGGCGCCTTCGGTGAGCGCGAACGTGCCCGCCTCCAGCAGGCGGCGTCCCTTCGTCACGCGACGCTCCCACTCGACCCACGGGGCGACCAGCTCGGAGGGGGGCGGCATCAAGCGGCTCCTGTTTTCATGGTGACGGCGATGCAGAAATCGGGGCAGATCTGGTAGCAGAGCATGCACCCGACGCAGTTCTCCTCGTGGGCCACGATCATGGGGAACCAGCCGAGCTTGTTCGCCGTCGCGCGCCAGGCGAAGACATCGACGGGGCAGATCTGCAGGCAGAACCCGCACGCCTTGCACATGTCCTCGGCCACCAGGACGTCCCACCGTCCCGCCGGCCCCCGGGGCGCCTTCTTCTCAGCCTTGAACAGCGCCATCGGCGCCTCGCTGACCGGCCATGGCGGCGAGCACGATCGCCCTGGCGCTGGTGATGTGCGACCGCGCCAGGCGCTCGGCCCGGGCCGCGTCGCGCGCGGCGATCGCCGCGCAGATGGCCTCGTGCTCGCGATAGGCGTCCTCCAGCCGCCGCGGCGTCTTGAGCAGGAGCGGGTGGAAGCGCTGGATGCTCAGGCGTACGACCGCCGACAGGGCCTGCAGCCTGGCATTGTCGCTGGCCTGGAAGATCCGGTCGTGGAACGCCACGTGCGCCACGAACCAGCGGTTCTCATCCTGGCGCTCCAGGCATTGCCGCATCCGCTCCAGCGCCCGTTCGAGCCCCGCCAGCGCCGCCGGGCTCGCGCGGCCGGCGGCCAGCCGAGCGGCCAGCCCATCGAGCACCTCGCGCAGGTCGTAGAGCTCGGCGGCCTCATGGAGGTCGAGCACGGTCACCCGCACGCCGCTCCCGGGCAGGAGCTGAACCAGACCCTCGTGCTGCAGGCGCCCCAGCGCCTGGCGGATCGGCGTCCGGCTGATGCCCAGCCGGTCCGCCAGGTCGGTCTGGCGCAGACGCGCCCCTTCCGGAAAGCGTCCGTTCAGGATGGCGTCGCGCAGAGCACTCGTGGCCTCATCCACGAGGCGCTGGCGCTTGAGCGGCTCCACGAGGCGGGTCATGACCACTCGGGTGGATTCTGGATCCAGAATCCACCCGAGTCAAGGACCCGCCGTCAGACTAGCGGCCGATGCCGACGAGGAACAGGATGAGGATCAAGCTCAGCGGCACTCCCAGCAACCACATCAAGATGTAAAGCATTGATTTCGTCTCCCTTTTATGCCACGCGCCGGGGTCGTTCTGGCGACCCCTCGGCCTGTCGCTGACGGTAATAGCTGAGCGACATGGGCTCGCCCGACCCCATCCAGCCGCCGAGCGCGCTTCCCACGAGGCCCAGTAGCATTGCGACCGCCGTCGCGACCGCAGTGTTGCGGAACGCAGCCGCGGCGGCCGGGTCCGAAAACGCGGCTGAGCCCGCCAGACCGCCATACCAGCCGCCGAAGTAGCCACCCGCGCCCAAGGCTCCGACCAACATCAAGAACGGCACCGTCACCAGCCAGGCGATGGCGCCATGCAGCATCGCCGGCTCGGAACGCGCAAACCCGGCGATCTTCGCCGCGACCCACCCTCCGACCACATAGGCGAAGAAGGCGCCCGCGATGCTGAAGATCACGCTGGCCCACCCGACCGTGCGCCATTCGAAGGGCGCCTGGGCGACCTGATGGGCGCCGAAGGCATAGCCGAGCAGGCCGACCATGAGACCGACCGCCAGCGCGGAGAGCGCGCCTACCAGCACCGCGCTCCAGGCGACCGGCCAGGCCTGGTGACGGCCTTCAACGACGACGAACGTCTCGTCAACCATCATGAGGGTCTCCCTCCCGGGTCCGCTGCAGTGCAGGCCCGATGCCAACGGCGTCGCGAGCCGCGCGGCCATTTGCCGGAGACGCCGAGACGGTGTAGTTCCTACGCCATGGCCCTGACGGTATTCCAGGCGTTCACTGAGACGGCCCGGGCCTCCCCCGGCAACGCGTTCTTGTGCGCGCCGCCGGCGCCGGGGCGCGCCTACCACCCGGAGGGGATCGAGCTGACGTACGACCAGACCCGCCAGGCCTCGCTCGAGCTGCGCGACGCGTACGCTGCCGCCGGGTATGGCCACGGACACCGAGTTGCCCTGCTGCTCGAGAATCGGCCGGAATTCTTCTTCCACTACCTGGCGCTCAACGGGCTGGGCGCCTCCATCGTGCCCATCAGCCCCGATTACCGGCACGACGAGATGCTCTATCAGATGGAACATTCCGAGGCCGACCTGGCCGTCGTGAGCGCGGGCCGGGCGCGGGACCTCGAAGCCGTGGCGGCCGCTCTCGCCAGGCCGCTGCCCGTCGTGAACGCCGAGCACCTGCCGTCCTCGCTGCCGAGGCCGGGACCGCCGCCGCGATCAGGCGAGCCCGGGCTGGACTCGGAAACCAGCCTGCTGTACACGTCGGGCACCACCGGGCGGCCGAAGGCCTGCATCCTCACCAACCTCTATTACCTGAATGCCGGTGCCTGGTACCGCGATCTGGGAGGACTCGTCCGCCTGGAGTACGGCCGCGAGCGCATCCTGAACCCGCTGCCGCTGTTCCACATGAACGCCCAGGCGATCACCGCCACCGCGGCGATCCTCACCGCCAACTGCCTGGCTCAGCCCGAGCGCTTCAGCCCGAGCCGCTGGTGGAAGGATGTCGTCAACGCCCGGGCGACCGTCATCCATTACCTGGGCGTCATGCCACCGCTACTGCTGAACCAGCCCGAGACGCCCGAGGAGCGCGCCCATCAGGTGAAATTCGGCCTGGGGGCCGGCGTGGAGCCGGAGCTGCACGCCCGCTTCGAGCAGCGCTTCGGCTTTCCCCTCGTCGAGGTCTGGGGCATGACCGAGACGGGACGGATCTACGCCGATTGCCGTGAGCCGCGGCAGATCACCTCCCGCGCGTTCGGGCGCCCGTTCGGTGGCCTGGAGGCCCGAGTGGTGGACGACAAGGACCAGGAGGTGGCGCCGGGCGGCGACGGCGAGCTTCTGGTGCGCTGGGGCGGCCCGGCGGGGCCTCGTCACGGCTTCTTCGCGGGCTACCTCAAGAACGCCGAGGCCACGGAGGAGGCCTGGCGGGGCGGGTGGTTTCACACCGGCGACGTCGTGCGGCAGGCGCCCGACGGTATGCTCTACTTCGTCGATCGGAAGAAGAACATCATTCGGCGCTCGGGTGAGAACATCGCCGCCGCCGAGGTGGAGGCGTGCCTGCAGGCCCACGGCGCCGTGGCCCAGGTCGCGGTGCTGGCCGTGCCGGACGAGGTTCGCGAGGAAGAGGTGATGGCCTGCGTCGTGCCCATGCCGGGTCGCGCGCCCGGCCGCGAGCTGGGCGAGCAGCTCCAGGGCTGGTGCCTGGAGCGCCTCGCCTACTTCAAGGCGCCCGGCTGGGTCCTCTTCGTCGACCGCCTGCCCACGACAGGGACGCAGAAGGTCCAAAAAACGCAAATCTTTCCCAAAGGGGAGGATCCTCGACGCCGGTCCGGCGCGCTGGATCTGAGAGAGACGAAGCGACGCTGACCGTCCGACACGTGGCGCGGCGGCGCTGGCACGCCGCATGCGTGTCCCGCGCCGAGGTGCTCATGACACGCTGCCTGCCACTCCTGCTCCTGGCTCTGGCGCTGGCTCCCGGAGCGGCTCTGGCCGCCGACGCGGTGGTGGAGGAGCGCCGCCGGGATCTGGGATTCATGCCAGGCGGCGAGCTGTTCACCGCGTTGATCGCCGATCCGCGCTGGCCCCACTTCTCCGCCGCCTACCACTACTACCTGGAGGATCCCGACTTCAAGAACATCGCCGCCGTGTCCTTCGGTGAGAGCTTCGCGCTCTACCGGGATCGGCTCGGCGAGAGCCTGTGGGAGCTCGGCTTCCAGGGGGGGGTCTTCGCGGTGCTCGATCTCGACGCCCCGTCGTTCGACCTCATCAACAGCGACTACTTCGCGGCGGCCACGGTCGCGTACCGCTACCGGGACTTCTCGCTGCTCGCCCGTCTCTTCCACCAGTCGAGCCACCTCGGCGACGAGTTCCTGCTGCGCCAGACACGCCCCGAGCGCATCAACCTCTCCTACGAGGGCGTCGACGCCAAGCTCTCCTATGAATTTCTGAACGGGGCGCTGCGCGTGTATGGCGGCGGCGGCTCGCTGGTCAATCGCACGCCCGAGGACCTGGACCCCCTGTTCACCCAGGTCGGCCTCGAGGTGCGGAGCCCGTGGCCCGGGCCTGCCGCACGTTGGCGTCCTGTCGCGGCGGTGGACATTCAGAACCGCGAGGAGAACGACTGGGAGGCGGACTATTCGGTCCGCGCCGGCGTGGAGTTCTCCGGCATCCTGGAGCCGCGGAATCTGCAAGTGCTCATCGAATATTTCACCGGACACTCTCCGAACGGCCAGTTCTACCGGAACCGGGTGGACTACGTGGGCCTGGGCTTGCACTTCCACTTCTGAGGGAACAGGCGAGGACCTCACCAGGGCGTCACCGCGATTCGCGTCTCCTTGCTCTCGGCGTACGGCTCGGCGGACAGGAGATAGAAAGCGGTCGCGGTCAGGGAGACTCCGTAGGGCGACGGGACCTTAGCCGTCTTGATCTCGAACGCCACCTCGGAGGCCCCGCCCGGGAACACGATGTCCGCCGGGACTTCCGCCATGCTGGGATCGCTGCTGGCGAGCCGGTGCTTGATGCCGCAGCCGGGGGGTAGCGCGGGGCCGGCCAGCTGGATGACGCCCTGCACGGTGGTCCCCCCGCGCACCCGGGCCGGCACCTTGACCTCCTTCAGCCACGGCTTGGTCACGCGAAGAGCGCTGCTGGCGCTGGTCACGGCGTAGGAGGCGCGGATCTCGAACGTCTCCTCCCAGCTCGGAAAGGTCTCGATCTGGAAGGTCGCGCGCTGGGCCCCGGCGGGGACCCGCACCGTCGCCGGCACTTTGGGTGGCGGCGAGCAGGGAGGCGCCGCGGGGCCCGTCACCGCGAGCTGCACCGCGATCCCGTCGGCCGGAGCCGGGGCGCTGAGCAGGACCGTCCCCACCGATGGGGCCCCACCGACGACGTTCGGGGGATCGAAGATCACGGACGTGACTCCCGAGGGCAGGAAGGTCAGCGTCCCCATCCCGGAGGCGTAGAGCCGGCCGATGCTGGTGGCCACGATCTGGACGCGCGTAGGCTTCTCGATCCATGCCGCTCCGACGGTGAAGGTGGCTTCGTTGGACCCGGCCGGAATGACGATCCGCTGAGGCACGACGGCGGCAGGCGTGCTGCTCGACAGCGACACGGTGAGGCCGCCGTCCGGCGCTGGCTCGCTGATCGTCACCCTCCCGGTCGCGCTGCTGCCCCCGGGAACGCTCACCGGGTTGAAGCTGAGCGACATGATGGCCGCCCCCGCTGGGTGCGCCCCCTGCAGGAGGGACATCAAGGCGACGAGGGCCACGCCGACCTTCCTCACATCTCCACCTCCACGACGGCTGATCTCCACGACCGCGGTGTGCGATTATAGCCGGCCCAAGGAGACAACACATGAATGACCTGGCGACCATGGCGTCGGCCCTCGGCGCGCTACTCAAGGAACGCAAGCAGACCATAGGCGTCGCCGAATCGTCGACCGGCGGGCTGATCTCGGCTGCCCTGCTCGCCGTGCCCGGCGCCTCCGCCTATTTCCTGGGGGGCGGAGTCATCTACACCCAGGCGGCGCGGCGGGGGCTGCTCCAGCTGCCGGACGCCGCGCTCCACGGCATGCGAGCGAGCACGGAAGCGTACGCGCTCCTCAAGGCCCGCACGATTCGTCAGCTGCTCGGCGCTACCTGGGGGCTCGCCGAGACGGGCGCCAGCGGCCCCACCGGCAACCGGTACGGCGACCCGGCCGGTCACACCTGCATCGCGGTGGCCGGCCCCGTCGAGCAGGCGATCACGCTGGAGACCGGTCACGGGGACCGTGACCGGAACATGTGGGCCTTCGCGGGGGCCGCGCTCGATCTGCTCGAGCGCTCACTGCGGAAAATGTAGCCGCCCGTTGGCAGGTCCTTTGCTCCTCTCTCAGGTGACTGCCGAAAGGGAGGACTACAAAATGTACAAACCATTCGCGATGGTCCTGGCGGCGCTGGTGTTCACAGTCACGACGGCCACGGCGCAGACGACGACCATCGACGCGAGCGGTCGGGTCGTGCGCGTGGACCCCAATGCCCAGGTCATCATCCTGGACAACAACCAGGCGTTTCGGGTCGGCCCGAACACCGTGCTGCTGGTCGACAACCGGCCGGTGAGGTTCAGCTCGCTACAGCCCGGACAGGCCGTCGTCGTCCGATCGGGCGAAGCCGTGACGATCGCGCCGTCGGGCAGCGCGACGCCACAGACTGCGGGCAGCACGGTCGTCGTGGCGCCGGGGACCAACCAGCCACTGCCTTCCCAGACGATCTACGGCAGGGTGTCCGACATCGAGACCGGCGAGATCAAAGTCGAGACCGACGCGGACACCTTCAAGCTGAAGGTGCCGCGCGAGGTGGCGGCCCAGCTTCGCGAGGGCGATAGCGTCCGCCTCGACGTGTCGTTCCAGCCTGCTCGCTGACCCCCTCACTGACGCGCTCCCCTCGGGCGTTCCGCGCCCGAGGGGAGCCTGCCGCCCCCATGGTATCTTTCCGCCACCAGGAGGGGCCTTCCGACATGGGTAAGACCACGTTCGACTTCTCGGGACAGGTGGCGGTGATCACCGGCGGCGCACGCGGCATCGGCAAGGGCTCGGCGGAGGCCTTCGCGCAGGCCGGAGCCCAGGTCTGGCTCGTGGACATCGACGAAAAGGAAGGCGAGGCCGTGGCCAAGACGCTCCGCAGCCGCGGGGGCCAGGCATCGTTCGTCGCCTGTGACGTGACGAACGCCGGCCAGGTGCGGGCCGCCTTCCAGCGCATCGTGGCCGAGGCGGGACGGCTCGACATCCTGGTGAACAGCGCCGGCGGATTCTGGAAACAGCTCTCGGTCGAAGAGACTCCGGAAGAGGAATGGGACAGGGTGGTCGACCTCAACCTCAAGAGCATCTTCCTGACCGCGCAGGCCGCCATTCCCGCGTTCAAGCGCCAGGGCAGCGGGCGCATCATCAGTATCGGCTCGATGGCCGGGGTCAGTGCGCTGCAGCCCTCGTCGCCGCCCTATTCGGCCGCCAAGGCCGGCGTGCACTCCCTCACCCGCGTGCTGGCCTTCGAGCTGGGCAAACACGGCGTGACCGCGAACGCCCTGGCTCCCGGCACGACGGCCACCGAGCGCGTGGTCGCCGTCCGAAACAAGGAGCAACGGGACATGATCGGCAAGGGCACGCTGATCGGCCGCATCGCCGAGGTCTCGGACATGGTCGGCTGGGTCCTCTTCCTGGCCACACCCGAGGCCGGCTACCTCACGGGCCAGACCATCGCGGTCAACGGCGGCCGCTTCATGGCGTAGGACGGGGGCGCCGGCCGGCCGCGCGGTGTCTGATTCAGTAGACGTTTCGGGCGACCGCCGCAACGTCACCCATGTTCCCGGTCCGATCTGTTACCTATGTCGCCAGGCCGGACCCGCGTTTTTGCTTGACAGATTTGTGTGGGCGCTCCTGCCGCGCATTGGCAGCGTCACGCAGAGTCGAATCTGCGCCTCGCAAGGGCGCAACGCAGAGCTCGACCGCCTCGGCGACGAGATCGCCGACTTGGCAGCCCACCTGGACGCCGCCACTGCCCGCCTGCTCGATCTGATCCGCGAATTCGACGCCCGTGGCGGCTGGGGCAACGGGTTCACGTCCTGCGCCCACTGGTTGACCTGGCGGGTCGGCCTCGCTCCCGGCGCCGCCCGCGAGCACGTGCGCGTCGCCCGCGCT
>DASTFB010000024.1 GCA_035709005.1 Candidatus Methylomirabilota bacterium
ATACCGTGTGGTGCCGGCCTCCGCGTCCCAGAACTTGTAGCGGAGATAAAAGTAGGGACCGTGTTTCAGCCCCGCGCGGGACGTGCGATCCGAGACTGCTCATGTCGCTCCAGCACCCCAAGGCTAGCGGGCCTCTTTCCCCCGGAGCTTCATCAGGTCGATGTCGGTGTGAATGTTGATGGTTACGCGGCCGAGCTGGTTCTCAGAGCCCAAGCCGATCTCCGGTTGATTCGAGCGGCTGATTCCAGGGCCTGTACGACTGTCTTCTGGGTGGTGACGACCTGCCGTAGCTTACGAACAACCACTTTGAGAACCTCAGGATCCTCAAGCGCCTGTGCCCACAGCGTGCGGATCTTGTAGGTTTGGCTGCCTTTCGGCCGGTCGCCAGCGTTGCCGCTGACGCCACAAGGACCGGCACCCGGATCACGGTGTCGGTGCGCTTGAGCTTCGACAGGATGGCAACCACCTCTTCCGACGTGGGCCGGCGAGCCCACGTTGTTATGCCGTTGTTCTCAACGGGTGTCGTCATGGGCTCTCCTTTGCCTGCTGATCCGGTGCTGTTCTCAGCGGCTAATGTCCCCTTCGACCGATCACTGGTCAGATAACCCGCAGGGCCTGGTGGGCTCGAACGCTCCAGGCCAGGATCCACTCGGCCCGGCCCAGGGCCCGCTGGCGCCGGCTATGCTCCGCTCGACAGCGGTTGGTCCTGGTGACCGACGGCGCCGGATCTTCAGTGAATTTGAGGAGGAGTTGAAAGGGTCCGACGAGGCATGACGGGGCTGCTTGCTTTGCCTGTGCTTTGCCCGAACCACCGGGCGCCGCCGGTCGGGATCGGTCGGGACGGTGTGCGCGGGCGCGGTCTAAGGGTGCGTCAGAGCACTGATGATGACCGGTGGTGTCGGACGAGGGGTTTGCGCGACGGCGACTTGAAATCCACCGACCCGCAAGCCCCATGGGGGTTCGAATCCCTCGCCCTCCGCCAACAGTCGCCTGATGGCGCGGATCGACCGGTGGTGACTCTAGGCGGGCTTGCGGGGCCGCGTGGTGCGCAGGTAGGAGCTGCGATAGAGCGGCCGAGGCGTCGACTGGTCGGTGTCGAGCTCGCGGAGCCGGCGGCGGCCTTCTTCGATCGCCAGGGCGATGGTCCGAAACGATAGCCGGGACTCCTCGATGATGGCCCCGGCGTAATCGACGATGCGCCAGCGCCAGTCGGGCTGGTTCGGGCTCGAGAATGCTGCAACCTGCATGGGGCAGCTCCTCGTTTCCGCTTCGAGGAAGCCCGTCCCAGTCGCGCGGAAGCGACTGGTGACGGCGCCTGATGAGGGGGGCCCGACGATGAGCCGGTATCCGGACCAGACCCGGGCAGTGTATCGCCCGGGCCCCACCGGCGCAACCCGCCACGGGTAGGGGAGCGGCTGCGGTCGCCGCCGCCGCCCCCCGGCCAGCCCTACTGGAAGCGGAAGAGGACCTTGATCCGCGGGTACTCCGGCGGCTTCCCCTCGACGTCCACGATGCGATAGGTATGGTCCGGAGCCTCCAGTAGCAGGTTGTTGTCGCTCACGCTGATCAGCTTGCCCCACGCCTTCGGCACCGTCAGATCGTACTTGGGGACCAGGCTCTGGGCTTGCGCCGGATCCGGCCGGGCGATCTCGAGCAGCCCCGAGCCGGACAGCCAGGGCTGGGCGGCAATAACCACCAGCGCGATGGCGATGACGGTCAAGACAACCTTGGTATAGCGGTCCTTGGCCACAAAACTCCTCCTGGTGTGCGGTGCACTGCGCGTGTGGCGAGCGGCCGGCCCCGAGTATGCCACGCGCGAGCGGCGAGCGAGCAGACGTTGCACGCCTTCCAATCGAGGGGGACACTGGGGGCACCCGGTGCTTCACCCGTTGATGGAGGTGGTGAGATGAAACACATCAGCCTGCTCATCGCCGGCATGCTCACCGCAGTTCTGGCCGGACCGGCCTTGGCCCAGACGGCCCCGCCGCCGGCCTCGTCCGGTGGTTCCAGCGCCATACCGATCATCGTGGTCGTCGGCGTCGTGCTGCTCGCGATCGGCCTGACCGTGAAGCTCTTCGACCTCCGCCGCAAGCGGGAAGCCCAGGCCGTGCAGCTCCAGGCCCAGGTCTCCGACGCGCTGCTCCGGGAGCCCCAGCTGTTCAACCTGCCCATCACGCCCACGGCCCGGGTTCCTTTCTGGTCGGGCTCGCCGGCCACCATCGAGGTCGCGGGGCAGGTTCCCACGCCGGAAACGAAGGAGCTCGTGCTCGGCGTGGTGCGGTCGGAGGCGGAGCGGCTGCGCGCCGACGTTCACCTGGAGGACCGCCTGACCGTCGTGCCCACCGTGGTCCGCGCGGCCTGAGCGACGGCCCCGGCCAGGTACGCCCCGAGCGCGTGGTGTATACTGGCGGGGCTCCGCTCCCGGAGAGGTGGCCGAGTCGGCCGAAGGCAGCCGCCTGCTAAGCGGTTACAGGGGCAAAACCTCTGTCCCGGGTTCGAATCCCGGCCTCTCCGCCACGCGCCCTTAGCTCAGATGGACAGAGCGTCGGACTACGAATCCGAAGGCCAGAGGTTCGAATCCTCTAGGGCGCGCCACACCTCCTCCGTCCTGCTCGACGAGGACTTCATGCGGCAGGCCCTCGCCGAGGCGCGGCGGGGTCTGGAGGGCGGCGAGGTGCCGGTGGGCGCGCTCGTCGTGGTCGACGGCGCGGTGGTCGCGCGCGCGCACAACGCGCCGATCACGCTGGGCGATCCTACGGCCCACGCCGAGATGCTCGCGTTGCGGGAGGCGGCGCACGTGCTCGGCAATTATCGGTTGACGGGCGCGACGCTGTACGCCACTGTCGAGCCGTGCCCGATGTGCTGCGGGGCGGCGCTGCAGGCTCGCATCGCGCGGCTCGTGTACGGGGCGCGCGACCCGAAGGCCGGCGCGGTCGTGTCCCTGTACCGGCTGCTGGAGGACCCGCGCCTGAACCACCGGGTGCCGGCGACCGGCCCGGTGCTGGAGGCCGCGAGCGCGGCCTTGTTGAGCGAGTTCTTTGAGACGAAGAGAGGACAACGGCGCGGAGGGGTGGCCGAGCCCGGTTGAAGGCGTCCGACTCGAAATCGGATAGGGGCCCAGAAGGTCCCTCGGGGGTTCAAATCCTCTCCCCTCCGCCAATCTTTCCTTTGTTACGGCTGACAGGGAGCGCGTGTCTCGAATAATCCTCGCAGTCGGCGAGCAGGCGGACTTTCTCCGTCGGGTGCGCGAAGTGCTCGGCGGGTGGGAGAAGGTCGCCCATTTTGCGGGTGTTCACCCGCGAACGGCTCGCGATTGGGGACGGGAAAAGTGGCGGGTGTCTAGCGAGGCGGCACTCCTGCTCGAGCGCGCCTCCGGTGTCGCATTCCCAAGGCCGGCTGGGGAACTTCCCGAATTTTGGAGCACGGCGAAGGCAGGAACGGCGGGGTGTCTTAAGAGGAATTCTCTCCACGGAAATCCGGGGACGCTGGAGGGAAGGCGGCGCGGCGGATTGGTAAGCCAGTACCGGCGGTGGGAACACCCGGAGAAGTATGCCGGGACCGGAGTGATGCTCCGAAAGGCGATTCGGCTGCCGCCGGATGACGTGGCGCTCGCAGAATTCGTCGGCATCGTCTTAGGGGATGGAAGCGTCTCGGACCGCCAGGTGCGGATCTCGCTGAACAAGTGGACGGACAGGGCCTTCGTCAGCCATGTTGTCGCGCTTGCCCAATCGCTGTTCGAGATCAGGGTGCCAGTGCGAGAGCCGCCCGGTGAGAATTTCGTCTATGTTGAACTGACCGGTACGAATGTCGTCGAGTTCTTGGTCAGCAAAGGGGTCTGTCGGGGCAACAAGATTGCCCATCAGATGGATCTGCCTCGATGGGTCAGGCAGCAAGGCGACCTGGCGAGAGCATGTGTTCGAGGGCTCGTCGATACGGATGGCTGCATCTATGCTCACGAGCACGAGGTCCGAGGCAGGCGCTACCGAAACATCGGTCTCGTGTTCACGTCCCATTCCAGGCCGCTGCTTCGGTCGGTGCATGAAGTGTTGTGCGAGTCGGGCCTCCCGGCCCGGTGCGATGGGCGCAGTCATGTGTCAATCTATCGATGGGCCGGAATAAAGCGGTATCTTGAAGCGATCGGGAGTCGGAACCCTAAACATGTAGAAAAGTACCTCGAATGGGCGCGGAGGGGTGACCGAGCGGCCGAAGGTGCGGCACTGGAAATGCCGTGCACGGGGTAAACCCTGTGCCGTGGGTTCAAATCCCACCCCCTCCGCCACAGCATCACCGACGTGGCCGTGCTAGACGGGGAGGTAGCGGTGCCCTGTAGCCCGCAATCCGCTCTAGCGGGGTCGAATCCCCTCCCGAGGGCGGGTCGTGTTGAATGAGCCTCGTGGGACGGCGTTGAAGGTTGGGCCCTACGCAACGGGAATCGTCGAACCCCGCCAGACCCGGAAGGGAGCAACGGTAAGGCGACCCTTCCGTGTGCCGTGGGAGTACCTGGCTGGAGCCGGCTCCGCGGGGAGATCGCAGGACGGGCCGTTCGACGGGGGGTGCACGGCCACTTTGTATCGGAGCGCGTGCCCGCCTTGAACCGCGGGTGGCGAGTGAGAGGCGCGCGGGGCTCCGATCGTGGAGTCGACCGATGAGCTATCAGGTGCTGGCCCGGAAGTGGCGGCCGCAGACGTTCGAGGCGGTCGTCGGCCAGGACGCCATTACCCGAACGCTGCGCAACGCCCTGGCCTCCGGCCGGCTCGCCCACGCCTACCTGTTCGCCGGGCCCCGCGGCGTTGGCAAGACGACGACGGCCCGACTCCTGGCCAAAGCGCTGCTGTGCCCGGAGCGGCGTGGCGCCGATGCCTGCGGCGTCTGCCCGGTCTGCCTCGAGGTGCAGGCGGGAACCATCGTCGATGTCATCGAGATCGATGCGGCCTCCAACCGCGGCATCGATGAGATCCGCACCCTGCGGGAGAACGTGAAATACGCGCCCGCGCGGGGACGGTACAAGGTGTACATCATCGACGAGGTCCACCAGCTCACCGTCCACGCCTTCGACGCGCTGCTCAAGACGCTGGAGGAGCCGCCGAGCCACGTGGTGTTCGTGCTGGCCACCACCGATCCTCGGGACGTCCCGGCCACCGTGCTGTCGCGGGTGCAGCGCTTCGACTTCCGTCCCATTCCTCCCGATACCCTGGCCGGCAGCCTGGAGCGTATCCTCGCCGAGGAGAAGATCCCGTTCGAGCCGGCGGCGCTGCCGATCGTGGTGCGCGCGGCCGAGGGATCGCTGCGGGACGCGCTGTCGCTGCTGGACACCGCCATCGCCTACGGTGAGGGGCGCCTCGAGGCGGCCACGGTGGCCACGTTGCTCGGCGCGACGGCACCGGCCGAGGTCCACAATTTCAGCGCGGCGCTCCTGGGGCACGAGACGACGGCGGCGCTGGAGGCGATCGACCGGGCCGTCGGTGACGGTGAGGACCTGATCGCCTTCACGCGCGACGTCATCGAGCTGCTCCGCCGGGTGCTCGTGCTCAAGGCGGCTCCCCGCGCTCAGCTGGCCGACCTGGCCGCCAGCGAGGCCAACGCGCTGCGCAAGCTCGGTGAGAGCGTGAGCCTGGACGAGCTTCTCTACGTCCTGCGGACCTTCGTGGAGGCGGACACGCTCATGCGGGAGTCGCCGCATTCCCGGGTGGAGCTGGAGGTGGCCGCCGTAAGCGCGACCCGGCGACCGGTGCCCCAGGCCATCGACGACGTGCTGCGTCGTCTCGACGAGGCTCAGGCCCGGCTCGCGCAGTACCTGCCGGCGCCGCCGACGGGGGCCGCGGCGGTGCAGGAGACGCTCTTGTCGGAGGGATCGCCCCGCGCTCCGCAGCCGGCCACGCGCGGCGCGGCGCCCCGCGAGGCGCCCCCGGCCCCACGGCCCGCCGCCGTTGCGCCGACGCCACCGCCCGCAGAGGATCTGGCGACCGCATGGCAGCGCGTGGTGGACGAGGTGATGCGCAAGAAGCCGATGCTGGGCGCCGTGCTGGCCCAGGCCACGCCGCTGGGGATCGCCGGCGGCGAGCTGACGATCGCAGTGGCGGGGAACCATTTCCATCGCGAGCTCCTGATCGATCGGGCCAACCGCGAGCTGATCGTGGCCGGGATCCGGCGGTGGCTTCGGGACGTCGAGCGGTTCGCCGTGAGTGAGTCGCCCGGGCCCGTCAAGGACATCGCCGCGCACCCGGTGGTGCAGGCGGCCCTCACCGAGTTCGAAGGCGAGGTGGTCGCCGTACGCCAGCGGCCGCCGGAAGGAGAGGCGCAGTGAAGGGCTTCGGCAACCTCATGAAGGAAGCGCAACGGCTGCAGCAGCAGATGCAGGCGCTCCAGGAGCAGGTCGCGCAGAAGAAAGTGCAGGCAACGGCCGGAGGCGGGATGGTCACGGTCGAGGTCAACGGCCGCCAGGAGGTCGTGTCGATCAAGATCGATCCCGAAGTGATCAACCGGGACGACCCTCAGATGCTGGAGGACCTCGTGCTGGCGGCGTGCAACGAGGCGCTGCGCAAGTCGCGGGAGCTGGTCCAGCAGGAGCTGGGCAAGCTCACGGGGGGGCTCAAGATCCCCGGGCTCACTCCGTAGTCCGTGGCCCATTACCCGGAACCGGTCGCCCGGCTCATCGACGCCCTGCAGCGGCTGCCGGGGATCGGTCCCAAGTCCGCCCAACGGCTCACCTTCTTCCTGCTCAAGCGGCCCGCCGACGAGGTGCGCGAGTTCAGCGAGGCGCTGCTGGCCGTCAAAGAGCGTATCGTGTACTGCCAGCTGTGCTTCAACGTCACCGACCAGGACCCGTGCCGCATCTGCGCGGACCCCGGCCGGGACGCCCGGCAGCTCTGTGTGGTGGAGGAGCCCAACGACTTGCTGGCGATGGAGCGGACCGGCGAATACCGTGGGCGCTACCACGTCCTGCTGGGGGCGCTCTCTCCGCTCGACGGCATCGGGCCCGAGGACCTCAAGATCCGTGAGCTCCTGGCGCGGCTCGACGCCGGCGGGACCACCGAGGTGATCCTGGCCACCAATCCCAACGTGGAGGGCGAGGCCACGGCGCTCTATCTGGCCAAGCTCCTGCGACCGCTCGGTGTGCGGGTGACCCGTATCGCCCGGGGGCTGCCCGTCGGCGGTGATCTGGAGTACGCGGACCAGGTGACGCTCTCCAAGGCCCTCGAGGGACGCCGGGAGATCGGGTAGCCCGTGACCGCCGAGGCCCCACCAGCGTCCGCGCCTGCCGCCCAACGCCGGCTGCTGTTCCTCGACGGGCTGCGCGGGATCGCGCTGATCCTGATGGTGGTCAATCACACCTCACGCTGGTGGCTGGACGTCAAGCCCCTGGGCTGGCCGCGCTACTACCTCATCTACGGCAGCGTGATCCTGCCCGCGTCGATCTTCCTGTTCCTGGTCGGCTTCTGCCTGCCCATCTCGTACCGGCGATCGCCCGAGCGAGACCGGATGACGGCCACGTTGCTCAAGTACGGCCGGCGCGGCCTACAGGTGATCGCCGCCGGGCTCCTGCTCAACCTCGTGGTCTTTCCGGAGGAGCCGATCTGGACCGGCGGGGTGCTCCAGACGATCGGACTCAGCATCGTGGTGCTCGGGCCCCTGCTGCCGCTGCTGCGCTCGCGCTGGGGGCGGGAGGGGCTGCTGGCGCTCGCAGTGGGCCTCTTCGTCGCATTCACGCTGTCGTACCAGGCTCTGCAGCAGTGGGTGGTCGCCCATCCCGTGATGGGCCGCATCTGGTTCTTCGATTTTCCCCCGTGGCCCTGGCTCAGCGCCGCGCTGATCGGCCTGGTCCTCGGCTGGCGCTGGCTGGACGCGCGCGAGCGGGGCCGAGCGGCCGAGGCGCGATACTTCGCCACCGCCGCCCTCGTGGGCGTCGTCTGTCTGCTGTTCTACCTCGCCTGGGAATGGTGGCTACCCACCGCGCCGCGCTTCGGCTTCCCGCGCGACTTCCTGCTCAACCGGCACTGGACGCCGCGCGGCGTGACCACGGCGCTGATCGCGGGCGGGCTCGCCTGCCTGCTGGCCGGGACCTACTGGCTGATGGAGGTGAAGGGCTGGCAGCTCCGCTGGCTCGTGGTCCTGGGCCAGACGGCGCTGATGCTGTACTTCGTGCACCAGCTGATCGTGCTCACGCTCATCAACCAGGCGCTCGGGCTCAGGTTCAACAACTGGCCTCTCTACATCGGGGCGAACCTCGCGCTGATCGTTCTGCTCGTCGGCATCGGCTACGCATGGCTGGCCATCAAGCGGGCCTGGCGAGCGCACGGGCTGGGGCCGGCCTCCGTGTGGCGGACGTTTGGAGCGCGGCGCGGGGCTGCTGTAAAGTAATCAGTATTCCCCGGTAGCTCAGTCGGTAGAGCGGGTGACTGTTAATCACTAGGTCGCAGGTTCGAGTCCTGCCCGGGGAGCCAACCTTCTCAGACACTTGCCGCGACCGCCTCTCCGGTGGTTCCACTTTGTGGTTCCACGAGGCTCGGCGCCGCCGCCTCGTGGGCTTCCGCGGCCTGTCCTGAGCCGGACCTGACGAGAAACACGTCTTTGGCGACGGCTTTTTACGGCCTCCCGCCCCTTCGGGATGACGCTGTCTTGCGGGGAGGCCTGAAAAGGGGCGACACCCTGATAGGGGTCGGCAGAAGAAGCTACTCGAGGGAGCGTCCGGCGACACTCGCGATGATCATCGTCAACTCGCCCGGATCCACCGGCTTCGGGACATGCATGTTGTAGCCGGCGGTGAGCGAGAGCATCCGGTCCTGCGTCCGCCCGTAGGCGGTCAACGCCACGGCCGGCGTCTTGCCGCCGCGGTCCGGGTCCAACGCCCGCACCTTGCGTATCAGCGTGTACCCATCCTCACCCGGCATTTCTATGTCGGAGACCAAGACATCCGGACGCCACTGCTGCAGCGTCGCGAGGGCTTCACGTGCCGTGCCGCACGTTCTGACCACCGCGCCGGCCCCTGTGAGAATCGCCATCGCGAGCTCCACCGCGTCCGGATCATCGTCGACGACCAGCACCTGGAGCTCATCAAGGCGCACACCGGCCGAGACCGATTCCACGGTGGCCGCAGTGGGATGCACGCGCGCGACCGATCCCTCGATGATGGCCGCGAGGCTGAGCGGCAGCTTCACGATGAACGTCGCCCCCTTGCCATCACCGCCGCTTTGCGCAACGACCGCGCCCCCGTGTAGCTCAACGAGATGCTTCACGAGGGCGAGGCCAAGCCCGAGCCCCCCGTGCGTGCGCGTACTGGAGCTGTCCGCCTGTCGAAACCGATCGAAGATGAAGGGCAACAAGCCTGGATCGATCCCCCGGCCCGTGTCGCTGACTACGATCTCGACGTGGGAGTTGATGCGCTGCAGATGCACCTGGACACGGCCGCCCTTGTCCGTGAACTTCACGGCGTTCATGAGCAGGTTCCAGACAACCTGCCGCAGCCGCGCCGGGTCGCCGGTGATCGGTCCCGCGCGGGGATCGAGCACAGACTGGAGTCGGATCCTCTTGCCTTCGGCCGCCGGCCGCACGGCGTCGAGCGCGTTCTCGACCACGGCCTTGAGATCGACCGATTGGACATCGAGCCGCATCTTTCCCGTGATGACCCGAGACACATCGAGGAGATCGTCGATCAGCTGCACCTGCGCGTTGGCGTTTCGGACGATGGCATCCAGCGCGCGCGGCGATGCCTCCGCGCCGACCTGTCCATCTCGCAGCATGCGGGCCCACCCATACACGGCGTTCAGCGGCGTGCGCAGCTCGTGGGACAACAGGGCGAGGAATTCGTCCTTCGCACGATTGCCCGCTTCCGCCGCCTCGCGGGCCACGCGCAGCTCCGCGACCTGACGCTCGAGGGACGCCCCACGCTCCCGAATGAGCCGACCGGCTACGACGAGGGTGTGCCCGAGCCTGGCAAGCTCCGTGATCGGGGTGTCGGTCGCCACCCGCGTGTCGACTGGTGCACTCAGCGCGTCCGCGGTCGCCACGAGATCGTTGACACTGCGCCCGATGCGCCGCGCGACCAGCAGTGCCACGATCACGCTCAGTGCGAGCAACACCGCGCCGACCATCAGGACATTCCAAATGGAGCGCCGCTGGGCCGCGTACAAGACATGCTGTGGGACACCGACCGCCACCGACCAGCCGGCGATCCGCAGCCGCTGGAAGACCGTCCGCACGGGCGTGCCCTCGTGGTTGATGTCGTCGATGACTCCAAACTCATGCCCGGCACTCCGCTGTGCCAGCAGAGGTGTGACCGGAGTCGCGATAAGACGCTCGGCGTTCACAGTCCGGAAGACGATGCTGCTTCGACGGTCGTAGAGCACCGCGATGCGGTCCGGCAAGTTCTCCTGGCTACCCAGTGCGCCGGCCATCGACCTTGCCGAGAGAATCGCGCTGAGAACGTATCTGACCGTGCCCTCGCGAACAACCGGCACACGCACGGAGAAGGCGGCCTGGGCATGGACGTCGCCGGGGAGGAGATCCGAGATCACTGGCTTCCCCGCCGCCGCGGCCTGCTTCACTGTTGACACGTCCAACAGAGGCAGTGGCGCGCCGGTCGGGCTAAGGGAATTTACGAGAGCGGCGCCATCGGGCACCGCAAGATTCACGGCCAGCCAACCATGCCTTGCCTGACTCACCAGGACCCGTTGCGCTTCGCGGGCAAACGCGCCGTAGTCGCCGTGGTCGAGAGACTGTGACGCCGCCAGCGCCTCGAGCGAGGTGATGGTACTCGTCAGCTCACGATCGACACCGCTCGCGAGCGCCGCCACCGTGTCGATCAGTCCGCGCTCGACCGCCTCCTGCTGCGTGCGGCTGAGTCCGATCGTAAGGTAGGCGGCGAAGCAAAGCATGGGTACGACGGCCGCCGCCGTCAGGGTCAGCAGGTAGGTGCGGAGCGACGCACGTGGCAGCAGCGTCATTAGGTGTCGCCCGGCGCCAAGCTCATGAACGCCCCGCCGCCGCAGACCCGGCGACGTCGTCGCGCGAAAGAGCAAGGCAATCCGGCAGCCACATGCGTCAACCCTTCGGCCCGAGCGAAGGCGGCAAGAGACTACACCAAGATGGCGGCGAGGGATATTGGGAAGTCTACGACGGCGCACCAAAACGCCGGGTCGCGCCGTGGTGGGAATCCTGCTGCCTGTCCCCGGTCGCCACTGGACACTCATCACGTTCCCGCAGAACCCCGCTGGCCCGGAGTCCCCGATCCGGTGACCCTTGAGTGCCCGTCTGGAGCGTGGCACCGTTCCCGTTCTGATGGAGTGCTGCGGCCAGCGCCCGGGTGATGGCGGTGGGCTGCACCTTCAGCTGGCGGGCAACGGCACGCAGGGTGCCCTTGCTGAGAACAGGCAAACTCATCTCCGTAAGACAACAGAAAGGATCGGTCATGTTTAGAGGTAATTAGCGACAGTTGAAGACGATCCGGGCGCGCGTGGCCCGCGCCCGCATCCGCCAGCGTGAGCGCTTTCGCGGAACCTCCCTCCGGATCAATGCCGACATGACGGCCAGCTGATCGGCGTGGAGGGCGCCACCCGTCGCCGCCCTTCCGCTCTGCGGCAGCAGAGTCATGACTTCCGGGGCGTCCTGGCGGCTCGCTCAAGCTTCGTACAGTGCTGTGTGGGCGGGTCATCTTGCCAGGCCAGGCCGAGCAGCCAGCTCCACTAGCGAGTCGGGCATCCTCATACCGGCACTGACGGACGCCTGGGCAGTGGCGGATGCCGGCCTCACGGACCCGGCGTCTAGCCCACTTGTCAATGGCGTGATCGGGGTATAGCGTTCGAACCGGTCACTGAGGTCGCAGGCGGTGACCAGATTTCAGAGCAATAATCCCGGCCGGTCAAGACTGATGGAGGAATCGGTTATGGAGCCAGATATGCGAACACGCCTCGCGATGGTCGCGGCATTCCTGTTCGTGCTGGAAAGCAATGCCCTCCTCGCCGCCAGGCCGACTTTCGCGCAAGCTTGGCCACCTCCCCCGCAGACCGTTCCGAGCATCGGGTTGAAGACTCCGGACCCAACCACCGCCTTCCCCGGTTCGGTCCCCAGTATCGGATTGAGGGCCGCGGACCCGACTACCGCCTTCCCGGGCCCGGTTCCCAGTATCGGATTGAGGAGGCCTGACCCGACGACCGCGTTTCCCAGTTCGGTCCCCAGTATCGGATTGCAGGCCCCGGACCCGACTACCGCCTTCCCGGGCCCGGTCCCCAGTATCGGATTGCAGACTCCGGACCCGACCACGGATTGAGCATATTGAAGAAGGCTGCGTGATCTTCGAGTAGGCCGTTCCTCGTCGCGATGCGCTCGAGCCGCCGATGCACACGGGACTCGACGGGCACGCCGAACGCCTGGGCCTGGGAGTCGGCAAGCGAGCAGATTATCTGGGGCTTTGTCCAGTCGACGGGGTCTTCGATGGCGTACCCCCGGCGCCGCAGTTCACGCAAAGAGCTCACCGATACTGTACGGGCTCGTGTTTGCCGGCAAGACAAGCAGTGGTCACACGGGGGCGGAAGGTGGGCGTGCCACCTTCCGCCCCTCACCCCCGGAAGATTGACCCCACCGCAGCTTCTTGATCCACCGCCAGATCCGCCCGCGGGGCGGCGCTCCGAGGAGACCCCGGCGATAGAGCGCCACCGCCAAGTCCTCCGAGCGAACGACGAAGCCCTTGTTACGCACTCGCTTGGCTGTGATGTCCACGCGACACCAACTCGTCGACTCTGTGCTCGGTCGTGAGTCAACGCCGGCGCGGGCTATCCGCGGCAGCGCGCACGACGATCTGGACTCGCTGACACGCCGAGCACCGTTGTCGGCGGACCCTGTAACCTGGAAATCTTTCGAGGGTTCCAATCACCTGCTGCATCGTTTCCAGACCGACGCCGACCTTCAAGGCAAGACACCCGTCGCAGAACGCAAGCCCTTTGTTCTCTCGGAGGACTGCGCCCGTCCGCTGCTCAGTGGTGTCCATCACCGCGCCCCTCGTGGCGGCTTCCACAGAACGCCACGCCGTTTCAATCCCTCTTACAGAAAGAAATGATGCAGGACGTTTCGCCGCCGCCGTTGCACGAGCCGTGCCGAACGCGAAATTCTGAAGGCTTCGGGGTCGCCAGGCTCTCCGCGATGCGGAATGCGTAAAGGCGGCCGACGGGTGGACGGGCTCCAGCCTCCGGGCGATCAGTCGGCCCTAGTGGGTCAGTTTGAGGCTGGCGATGACACGAGAAAGGCGAACGTGCATCTAAGCAGGCCAGCCTGGCCCCAGCCGGGCCCGGGCGTCAACCGCGTTTCGCCGGGTGGGAAGGCCTCGTGTGGGAGGATCGACTCGATCCGCCCCAGCAATGGCCTGATTTGTTGTAGCATACCGGGCTGCGACGGGCTGTCCCCGCCCGACCTCAGTTCAAGCCCGCCGGGAAGGCACCCAATTGGGTGGGCATGCGCTCACAGATCTTTCGGACGGGCTCTGCACCAAGTCCAGTGGGCTTCAGAGCGCCGCGTGACGACGCCGTTCGAGACCTTCCTCGAAACAGTTCCCGACGCGATGGTGGTCGTGGACCGCCAGGGCCGCATCGTCATGGTGAACAGCCAGGCGGAGCGCCTGTTCGGTTACCGCAGGGAGCAGTTGCTGGGTCTGCAGGTCGAGCTTCTAGTGCCTGAGCGATACCGGGGTTCCCACTCGGAGCACCGGGAAGGCTACTCCACGGCGCCGACTGTCAGACCGATGGGGGCCGCCCAGGAACTGTACGGGCGCCGCAAGGACGGCAGCGAGTTCCCGGTCGAGATCAGCCTGGCGCCTGTGGAAACCGAGCAGGGCATCTTGGTGGCAAGCGCCATTCGCGACATCACCGACCGCAAGCGAGCCGAAGCCCAGCGGGCAAGTCTCATTCGAGAGCATGCGGCTCGGGCGCAAGCCGAGGCAGCGAACCGTGCGAAGGACGAGTTTCTCGCCACGCTGTCACACGAACTTCGCAATCCGCTCGGCGCGGTGTTGAGTGCCGTGGCACTGCTCGACAAGGTAGGCCTGCAGGAGGACCCCGCCATCAAAGCGCGCGCGATCATTCGCCGCCAGGCGCAACGATTGTCGCGACTACTTGATGATTTGCTGGACATTGCGCGGCTGCAGACCGGCCGGGAAGATCCTGCTGACAACTCAACGCGTTGATGTCGGAGAACTTGTGAAAAGGTCTCCGGCATTGGCGCGCTCGTCGTCTCGCCGCGCCGTCGCCAGTTCACGCTCGCCTTGGCGTTGTCCCCCGGGTCAACATTCGCGGGCCCCAGGTCCTGCGGTTTCTCCGCCACCTCGCCCGCCACGTGCGCGGCCAGTCATCCTGGTCTGGGATCGCCGCAACCCGCACAAGCACCGCCTGGTGCGCGCGTGGCTGGCCAGGCATCCGCGCTGGGCGATCGTCTGGTTCCCGCCCTACGCGCCCGACCTCAACCCGGTGGAGTTGCTCTGGAGCTATCTCAAATACGGCCGCCTCGCGATTTCGCGCCGGACGACGTCGACGAGATCCGCACTCACGTGTGCCGCGAGCGGCGGCGCCTAGGCCGACGCCCACAGCTCCTGAGGAGCTTCTTTCGGCACTCGGCTTTGCCGTTTCGTGTCTAATATATGACATTATTTACGCATCTATCATTAATCACTAGGTCGCAGGTTCGAGTCCTGCCCGGGGAGCCACCCTTCTCACCGCGGCGCGAGCTACTTCTTGACGTCGTCCACCGTGTTGTCGATCTTCCGGCCTGTCTTCTCCGCCGGTCCCTTGCCCAGCCTGTCCTGGCCCGTGATCTCGTCGACCTTCTCCCCGGCCTTCTGCATGGGGCCCTTCTCGCACCCGGCCAGTCCGACTCCGATCCCGACGCTGACTGCGACGACGGCCGCGATCACGTGTCGATTCATCTCGTCATCCTCCCGGAAATAGCGTTTCTGGTGTCATCAGCTCGATCACGCACATGCTTAGGCACGTACCGTGCCAGGCTCGGCGTCGTGGAAATAGGCGCGGGATCGACGGTGCGTCCGGGCCGCGGGAGGCGTGGGAAGGAATTACAGAGTACAGGGCAGCGAACCTTTTCCAGCCCGAGGCGATCGGGCGGCACGCAGGCGGCGGGCCAGCATCGCCAGGCCGGAGAGCGCGACGGCGCCGATGGCGAGCCTGATACCAACACGCCCCCAGCGTCGCCCGCCCCGCGGGCGCGCCATGGGGATCCGATCCAGGACGGCGCCGACGGCCGGGTCGGCGTAGGCACCGTAGGCGTCGGTCAGGGTGCCCCGCGTGCCGTCCCGAGCCTCGAGCGCGTAGATGATCGACATGTCATCGGGGTCCGAGGCCCCCTCGAAGCGATAGTGATCGACGATCCGGACGTCCTCGGGGCGAAACCGACGGTCGGTTCCCGCGACGCGCAGGCTATCGCCCTCGACGACGAGCTCGGCCGTGAAGCCCCGGCGTCGTAGCGAAGTCATCGCGGGCGCCTCGCGTGAGTGATCGACCGGCGAGCCCGGGGCCGTCGGCGGCCGGGTGCCGGCCTCGTCGACCGGACCGATCTCGACCTGGCGCTCGGCGCGCGGATCTGGTGAGCTCATGCCTGCCTCCTCGCGCCGGTGAGCGGTGCAAGCGCAGTGCCGCCCGAGCCCGAGCGGCCCCGACCGTCCCTCGGCTTGCCTGGCCCGCCCCGCGGGATCCTGAGTTGTTGACCTGCCGGCCCGCGCCGCTGTAGTGTCTACGCGTCGTGTGGGACGACGCCCGATGTCCGCACCTCCGCGATCCCGAATGGAGCCGGACGAGGTCGCCGGGACCCTGACCGCCTTCGTCAACGAACAGATCATGGCCCCGGGCCGGCCCATTCAGCCGGACGACGCGTTCGAGACGGTCGGGGTCGATTCCATGGCGCTGCTGAAGATCCTCGTCTTCGTCGAGAAGCGGTTCGGCTTCTGGATGCCCGACGAGGATCTCGTGGACGAGCACCTCACCTCCCCCCGCGCTCTGGCGAACTACATCTGTCGCCGGCGCCGCTCGCCCTGACGAGCGGCACGGCGACCGTGCATCGGCTCCCCCTGCGCGGCGCCGATCTGGTCCTCGTCGGGATGCAATCGCTGTGGGGCGCAGCGGAGCCGAGCCACAACACGATCCTGGTCGTCGAGTGTGACGGCCCCCTGGACGCGGAGCGGATCCGCCGAGCCCTGGAGCGGTTCCTCGATGTTTGCCCCTGGCCCGCCGCCCGGCTCCGCCGGCCCTTCCCCTGGGGCCGGCTGTCCTGGGTGGCCGGGGCCCGCGACACGTTCGCCGTCCCCCCGGTGAGCTGCCGCTCGGTCGGCGAGCCGGTGGAGCTTCACCGCCTGCTGGAAGAAGAGCTCAACACGGCGATCGATCCCAGGCGGCAAGCGCCGATCCGCTTCCTCGTCGTCGGCCACGTTCTGGTCGTGACGTGGTTTCATCCGCTGATGGATCCGCGGGGCGGCCAGAATCTGCTCGCTCATCTGTCGGCGATCGACGCTCACGGCGGCCGGCCGCCGTGGAACGGCGTGACGCCACGCTTCGTGGCTGCTCCGGACACCCGGCCGCTCAGGGAGCGCGGGCGGATCGCCCGGCGTAGCGTCGAGTACATGGCGGCGCTGGCGCCGGTCCCGCCGGTGTCTCCGGGATCGCGGCTCGGCTCCTCCGGCCGCGTCCGCTTCCGGCAAGAGAGCTTCCGTGACGCCGGGCCGGCCGCCAATGGCGCGCGCGCCACCAGGGAGATGTGCTGGCGGCTGGCCGTGGTGGGCAAGGCGATGGCCGAGCTCTGGCAGCGGCGGCGCTTGCCCGACGTCCCCTTCCTGGTGCCGATCTCCGTCGACCTGCGGGCCAAAGGCGACCCGGAGCCGACGTTCGGAAACGCGCTGGCCTTCCACTTCGCCCGGTTCACGCCATCGCAGACTGCCGATGTGCCGGCCCTGGCGGCGGGGCTGCGGCACCAGATGGCCGAGGCCGTCCGGGATGGCCAGATCGAGGCCAACGCCGTGGCCATGGAGTTTCTGGCGTACCGGCCGCGCCGGATGATGTTGCGGGCGCTGCCCTGGACGGCGGACCGCGAGACGTTCTCGTTCAACTGCGCCGACATCACCGACGTCCCTTCATCGCTCGCCGCCCTGTTCGGCCGCCGGGTCCTCAACGCCTACCATGCCCCGGCGGTGCTGCCCCGTCCGGGGATCGGCGTCTTCTTCAATCGCTGTGGGAGCCGGAACAACGTCGTCATCTCCTGGATCGAGGGCGCCGTCGCGGCGGACGAGGTCGCCAGGATCATGGAGGTCATCCGCGAAGGGCTGGCGTGGACCCGGCTCGCGTGAGCTACGACGTGGTGGTCGTGGGAGGCGGCGCCGCCGGCCTGGCCGCGGCGGTGGCCGCCGCCGGCCGCGGCGCCCGCACCGCCCTCGTCGAGCGCTACGGCTTCCTCGGCGGGATGGCCACGGCCGGGATGGTCGGCACGATCTGCGGGCTCTATCGAGCGACGAAGGCCGGGCCACCCGAGCCGCTCAACCCGGGGTTTCCCGACCTCTTCGCCCGCCGTCTGGCGGCGATGCCGGGCTGCGAGCCGCCGGTGCGCCGGGGACGGACGTTCGTGCTGCCCTATACGCCCTTCGCGTTCATGTGCCTGGCCGACGAGGTGACGGCCGGCGCCGGCCCTCTCGACCTGTACCTGCACGCCCACCTCACGGCCGTGGAGCGCCACGGCGAGCGCATCGAATCGGTGCGGGTGACCACGTGGGAGCGGACCGTCGAGCTGACGGCGCAGGCGGTGGTAGACGCCAGCGGCGACGCCGTCGTCGCGTACCGCGCGGGCGCGGCGACGGAGACGTCCGCGCCGGCCGACCGGCAGCTGCCCTCGCTGATCTTCGCGCTGCAGCAGGTCGACACGGCGGCGCTGGGCTCGGGCGCGCGACTGGCGTTGCTGCGGGCGCTGGCCACCGCCGAGCAGGAGGGCAAGCTGCCCAAGGGCGCCGCCAACCTCACCCTGGGGCCCTCGGCCCAGCCGGGAGAAGTCATCTGCAAGCTGGCCCTGAGCGGGATCGTCGAGGAGCTCGGCCCGGGAGGCGATCTCCTGACCGCGGCCGAGCAGGAGGGTCGGCGGCGCGCGCGGGCCGTGGTGGAGTTCCTCAAGTCTTTGCCGCTGTTCGCCCGGGCGTTCGTGTCGCACGCGGCGCCCCAGGTCGGGGTGCGGGAGAGCCGCCGCATCATCGGACGTTATCAACTCACCCGTGACGATGTCCTGGCCGGCCGCAAGTTCGAGGACGCCGTCGCCCGGGCCAGCTGGCCCATCGAGCTCTGGGCGGAGGGCCAGCTGGGCGCGCTCTACGAGTACCTGGACGACGGCGAGACCTACGACATCCCGGGACGCTGTCTGCAGTCCAGGGACGTGAGCAACCTCTTCGTCGCCGGCCGTTGCTTGAGCGCCACCCACGAAGCCCTCGGCTCGGCGCGCGTGATCGGAAGCTGTCTGGCTACGGGTGAAGCCGCCGGCGTGCTGGCGGTCCGCCGGGCCGAGGAGGCCTAGCTCCCGATGAACCTGGTCGAGTTCCTGCACGCCTCCGCGGGGCGGCATGCGGATAGCCCGGCGGTGACCGATGTGCGTTCCGGTCGGGCCCTCAGCTACGGCGAGCTCGAGCGCGAGGCCGGCCGCGTGGCGGCCTTCCTGGCCGCCCAGGGCATCGAGCGGGGTCAGCGCATCGGCCTGCTGGCGCCGAACGGCCTCGCCTACCTGCCGGCCGCCTTCGGCTTGCTGGCCAGCCAGGCCTGCCTGATCCCGCTGGCGACGAATCTCGCTCCGCCGGAGACGGCCCGGATCCTGCGCGAGGTGGACGTCAACGGGTGCCTGGCGTCGCCGGGGATGGAGCCCGTCGGTGACGGCGCCCGCGCGGCCCTCGCCGGCGGGGCCTGCGACGGCTTCACGTTTCAGTGGGTCAATCGCGGCGCGGCGGGCGCGCCGGGCCTGCGGCAGCTCAATCCCGCGTTCATCCGGTTCACGTCCGGCACGACGGCCAGCAGCAAGGGCGTGGTGCTCTCTCACGAGGCGACGGCGGCCCGCATCGAGGCCGCCGATCATGTCCTGAAGCTGACCGAGGACGACCGGATCCTCTGGGTCCTGCCCCTCGCCTATCACTTCGCCGTCACCATCGTCGCCTACGTGAAGGCGGGCGCCCACATGCTGATGTGCCCCGACACATTGCCCCGGGCGCTGATCGATGCGATCACGCGGTTCCGCGCCACCGTGCTCTACGCCTCGCCGCTGCACTTCGAGCGCCTGGGCGGTCTGCGGGGCACCCCGCTGACGAGCGTGCGCTTCGCGCTGTCGACGAGCGCCCCGATCACGACCGCCGTCATGGAGCGCTTCGAGGCGGCCTACGGCGTGCCGGTCGGCCAGGCATACGGGATCATCGAGGCGGGTCTGCCCTGCATCAACCTGCGCACCGACGGGTTGCCGGCGGCGTCCGTGGGGCGCCCGGTGCCCGGCTACGAGATCGCCGTCTTCTCGGAAGAGGGCCAGCGCCTGCCCACCGACGCGCAGGGCGAGATCGCGGTCCGCGGTGACGGCCTCTTCTCCGCCTACTACGAGCCCTGGCTGTTGCGCGAGCACCTCACGCGCCAGGGGTGGTTCATGACCGGCGACATCGGCCGGCTGGATGCGAGCGGCGCGCTGCACCTCGCGGGCCGCAGGAAGGCGGTCATCTTCGTGGCCGGGCTCAAGTTCTTCCCCGAGGAAGTCGAAGCGTGCATCAACGAGTTCCCCGGAGTGAAAGAATCCCGGGTCTTCGGCCGCGCCCACGCCCACCTCGGCGAGGTGCCCTGCGCCGAGATCGTCCCCCTGGCCTCGGGCTGCGACCTGGAGGCCTTGAGGGCGCACTGTACTCGGGCGCTCTCGTCGTATAAGGTGCCGGTGGACTTCACCGTGGTCGACGCGATTCCGCGCACGCCCGGCGGCAAGATTCTCCGGCGATCGGCGGTGGTGGCCGGCTGATGGGCCGCTCGCCGTTTCGGGTGGCCATCGTCGGCGCCGGCCCCGCCGGATCGGCGCTGGCCATCCTGCTGGCCCGCCAGGGCGCGCAGGTCACCCTCTTCGACCACGGCCGGCGCCCGCCGTTGCTCGTGGGCGAGTCTCTCGTCCCCGCCATCGTTCCGATCCTGCAACGGCTGGGCTTCGAGCAGGAGACGGCGGCGGTAGGCCTCGTCAAGCCCGGAGTCACCTTCGTCTGGTCGCCGCAGGACCGCGCCAGCTTCCGCTTCGCGCGCTTCGCGCCGGCCGTGCCCCCGTACGCGTACAACATCCCCCGGCCGCAGTTCGACGAGGCGCTGCTGGCTCGGGCCGTCGCCAGCGGCGCTCACCGGGTCGTCATCCACGCCAGGCTCGACCGGGCGAACGGCCCCACCCGGGAGCTCGCGCTGAGCCCGGACACCCTGGCCGCGGCGCCGTCGCTGGAGGGCCGGCAGCCGGACCTCATCGTCGATGCCACGGGTCGCGCCCGTCAGGCCGCCCGCGCGCTCGACATTCCGGCCCGGGTGGGCCCGCGCGACGATATCGCGCACTTCGCTCACTACCAGCGCTTCAGCTGGGACGACGAGCCGGGCCAGGTCGTGATCTCCCGCATCAAGGCGGGCTGGAGCTGGCGCATTCCGCTCAAGGATCGTCTCTCGGTCGGCATCGTGGTCGACCGGCGGGAGGCCGAGAACCTCGGGCGCACGGCGGAAGAGCGACTGGAGCGGGCGATCGCGATCGACGCCTGGCTGCCCGAGACCCTCGCCGAGGCCACGCGCGTGAGCCCGACGGCCACCTATTCCAACTACCAGCTCATCTCCGAGCGAGGGTCCGGGCCGGGCTGGGTCATGATCGGCGACGCCTTCGGCTTCGTGGACCCCATGCTCTCGCCGGGTGTCTTCCTCGGCCTGCGCTCTGCGGAGCTGGTGGCCGATGCGCTCGCCCCCTTCGCCCGGGGACGCCGCGAGCCCACGCCGGAGGCCCTGGCGTCGGCGCTCGATTCCTACGCGGCCACCCAGACCGCGATGCTGGACGCCTGGATGGAGCTGGTGGCCTTTCTCTACGACGGCCGCCTGATGGCGATGCTCCGCGCCGGCCACGGCTGGATCGGGGCGCGCCCGAGCCGGCTGCGGACCGCGGCACAGAACCACATCGAACGGCAGGTCGCCCTGCAGGCCTCCGGCGTGGCCACCACGTCGCGCTACGGCCGCGGCCTGCTGCGCCTGCTCGGGCGTTACGGGCTACGCGGCGTCGAGCCCGCCGAGCTGGCCCTTCACTGAGGGGGCGTCATGAAGATCGGCGTCGTGTTTCCTCAGACCGACATCGGGAGCGACCCGCAGGGCATCCGCGACTATGCCCAGGCCGTGGAGGCGATGGGCTACACCCACATCCTGGCCTACGACCACGTGCTCGGCGCGGATCGGAGCCGCCACACCACGCTCACGGGCATCTACGGTCACCGCGACGCCTTCCACGAGCCGTTCGTGCTGTTCGGGTTCCTGGCCGGTATCACCCGGCGCGTGGAGCTGGTCACCGGCATCATCATCCTGCCTCAGCGCCAGACGGCTCTGGTCGCCAAGCAGGCGGCCGCCGTCGACGTGCTCTGCGGCGGCCGGCTGCGGCTCGGGGTGGCCGTGGGCTGGAACTTCGTGGAGTACGAGGCGCTCGGCGAGGATTTCTCGACGCGCGGCAAGCGGATCGAGGAGCAGATCGAGGTCCTGCGCGCGCTGTGGACCCAGGAGCTGGTGACCTTCCAGGGGCAGTGGCATCGCATCACGGCGGCCGGCATCCATCCCTCGCCCCGCCAGCGGCCCATCCCGATCTGGATCGGCGGCCTCAGCGATGCCGCGCTCGGCCGCGCGGCGCGCGTGGCGTCGGGCTGGATCTGGTCGGGCGCCCTGCGGCCCGGTCCCGAGGCCCAGGCCCGCGTCGATCGCGCCCACGCCCTGGTGATGGCGGCCGGACGCCAGGCCACGGAGTTCGGGATCGAGGGACGCGTGTCGCTGGCCCCGCTGTCGCCCGATCAGTGGGCCGGTGAGCTGGCCGCCTGGCGGGCCATGCGCGGCGTGACCCACCTCTGCGTCGACACCATGCGCATGGGCCTGTCCAAGCCCGACCAGCACGTGGAGACCCTCCGCCGCTTCAAGGAAACCGCCCTCGCCTGAGCCGGCTGGGAGAGCGTGATTGCCGCTCGCGTGAGATCGGGCGAGTTGGATGAGCGTGCCGTTGCACCTCGCGTGAGTGGGAGGTCTGGAGGGGGTGGAGACCACCCCCTCCAGCAGGAAATGGGCGCGTCTCGTGCCCCCCTCCAAGCTGAAATCCGGCGAAGCCGGGCCCGCCTACTTCGGTGGAATCACCGGCACCAGCAGATGCGACGGCTGCTTCGGCCCGCCGTGCAGCGTCACGCGCTTGCCGAAGATCTCCGGCGGGCGGTCGCTCGGATCGTTGTGCTGGAACGGGCCCACCCCGGTGAACACCGCGCCCAGCGTGCCCAGCCCCGCGCTCGGCCCGCCCGGATACTCGTAGTCGCGCCCGCGCACCGTCAGGCCGATCCGATAGCCGGCCGGCGCCACGATGCAAGTCGGCCAGATCTCGACGTCGAGCTCGTAGACCTTGTTCGGGGTCAGCGGCTGGATCTCGTCGTGGGTATGGTACGGGCGGTAGGGAAGCGTCAGCTCGCCGTCGAGCTTGCGGTGCGAGGCGCGCAGCCAGCCCTGGGCGATCGGGGTGTGCGGGTCGAGGGCCCCCTGGAACGTGATCTCCTTCATGTTGGGGGTGAACACCCGCACGACGAGAAAGAGGTCGGTGTCGGTCGTCTCCGATGAGACGAACAACTTGGCCGCGAGCGGCCCGGTGATCTCGGTGTCCCGAGGCAGCGGCGGCGTCAGGAAGGTCACCCCGTCGCTGAAGCCCGCGTAGCTCACCCGCCCGTTCTGGGCGACCGGCTTCCGGACCAGGCTCTGCTCGGCCGGGTTGAGATAGAGCTTGGTCCAGCGCGTGCGGGCCAGAGGCCATTCATCCTCCTGGCGCTCCACGAAGGTCTCGCCGGGATGGCGCACCTGCAGGAGCACGCGCGGCTGCTTCTTCCATCCGGCGTCCTCGCCCTTGAGGAAGTGACCGAAGAACCGCTTCTGGAGGTCGACGCCGTAGTCGGTGTAGAAGTGCGTCCAGTGCTCGATGCCGTGCACCTCGAGCCACTTCTGCCGCGAGCTCGACCGCGCGAAGCCCTCGAAGTTGCCGCGGGGGTGCAGCCCCTGCCCGCCCCAGTTGGCCGCCGACCGGAGTGGCACCCGCACCTTCGAGAAGTCGGGCATCCGTGAGCACCAGTACTCGTCGCTGGCGAGGGGATGCTGCCAGCAGTCCTCGTAGAAGTCGCGCCGGTTGGCGCCGAGCTGCTCCTCGCTCAGCGGGGGCGGCCCCGACACCCAGTCGCCGGTCATGCGCGAGCGATAGCCACGGGTCCCGCGCCCGTGCTGCACGCGCATCACCTGGGAGGGGAACCACGCCCGCCCGAAGGCGCACAGGATGCCCCCGTGGTGCGAGAGGTCGCGGTAGTAGTCGGCGGCCCCCTCCCAGACGCACATGGCGGTCAGATGGGGCGGCTGCAGCGCCGCCACCTGCCACTGGTTCATCGCGTAGTAGGAGATGCCGTTGAGACCG
>DASTFB010000025.1 GCA_035709005.1 Candidatus Methylomirabilota bacterium
CGTCAGCGTGCCGGTATCGTGGTATCCACGGCTCGCGCACGGTACGCCGGCCGAACGGTCGAACTGGCGCCTGCTCGGCCGCGGAGAGGGCATTCATTGGCCGGATCTCGACGAAGACATCAGCGTTGCCGGTCTCTTGGCCGGGCGACCTTTCGGTGAAACCCAGAGCTCACTGCAAAGGTGGCTGAAATCGCGTCGATAGCCTGAATGACCTCGCGCACCGTCGAAGCGAGCTTCGAGCTCGAAGCCACATGGCTCGTTCTTCACCTATCCTCGCCTATGACGTGATGGACGGCACGACGCTGACGCGGAAGCGGAAGCGGGCACCTACCGCAATCGCCTGTTCATGGCGGCCAGCACGTCGATCTACGCGCTCTACGTCAACACGCAGGGCTGTCCGGGTGGCTGAGCTTCAGGAGAGCAGGTCGGCGACGAGGATCCGGGCGTGCGGCGCCGCCAGCGGCGTCACCTGGCCGGGCGTGGGCAGGGTGGCCAGCGAGCGATAGCTCCAATCGTCAGCCGGGTCGGCCGGCGGGTGCGGGTCACGATAGACCTCGAGGACGCGATCGGGGAGATTCACGATCCAGTACTCGGGCAGGCCAGCTCGCGCGTAGAGCGCGGCCTTGAACCGTCGGTCCAGCCGCAGGCTGGCATCGGCGACCTCGACCACGAGCGCGGCCGTCGAAGGATGGGCGGCGAGGTAGTCCTCGGGCGCGCCGGCGACGACGGCGACGTCGGGCTCGGGCTCGGAGTGCTCTCCTAGCGCCAGCGGGGAGTGCAGGCGCGTGTGCCATCCGTCGCCGAACGCCCTTGCCAGGGCCTGGCCGACCTTGGTGGCGATGGCGGCGTGGGCGCTCCCCTGGGGCTCGCGCACCACGAGCACGCCGTCGAGCAGCTCCAGACGCTCGCCGGCGAAGACGCCGAGATCGACGAGCCGCTCGTACTCGACACGACGCCACGACCTGGTGGTGACTTCCCGTTCGAGGGCCGAGCCCATGACGCCATGCTACTTGTGGTCCACCGGGATCGTCAACGTCCGCGGACCGATACCGGCTGCCCGTGCTATCGTTCCCGCGTGATCAAGAGCATCTCGCTGCTCACCCGCAAGCCGCACCTTACCCACGAGCAGTTCGTGAAGCACTGGCTCGAGGTGCACGCGCCGCTGGCCCACGCGGTGCCCGGGATCCGGCGCTACGTGCAGTCGCACATCGTGGAGGAGCGCCGCCGGCCCGACATCCCGGCCACCGAGGTCGAGATCGACGGCATCGCCGAGCTGTGGTTCGACGACCGCGAGGCGATGCAGCGGGCGATGGCCACGCCCGAGGCCAAGGCGCTGCACGCCGACGGCGCGCTCTTCATCGGGCGGATCAAGACCTTCACAGTCGACGAGAACGTCATCATCCCCAAGCCATGAAGCCTCTCACGCTCGGCCGCCTGAGCGTCACCGCCGTCGTCGAGCGGGCCGGCCCTACCCGCCCGACGTGGCTGCTGCCCGACGCCACGCCGGAGGTTATCGAGCCTGGATGACCTCGCGGCCGTGCCAGCGCTACGCCGACACGCACGTCACCGTCCTGGGCACGCACTTCCACCACCCGACGGCCGGCCGCATCGTGCGTCACGATGCCGGCTGGCGCTTTCAGGTCGACGCCTCCGGTATCGGATGATGGACGGTGCCTGACCGCAACCAGGGGCAGTAGAATGGCCCCGGGAGAACGATCATGGGCAAGCTCCTGACCCGGCGGCGGTTCACGGTCGACGAGTACCACCGGATGGGCGAGACCGGCATCCTTCCCGAGGACAGCCGCCTCGAGCTGATCCGTGGCGACATCGTCCTTCGCGAACCGATTGGCGCGTATCATGCCGGCACCGTGGGGCGCCTCACCCGCCTGTTCACGTCGCGCCTCGGAGACCGGGCGATGGTGTTCGTCCAGAACCCGGTGCAGTTCCCGCAGGAGGATACCGAGCTGCAGCCCGATGTGGCGCTGCTCCGCCCGCGCGCCGATTTCTACACGAGCAGGCATCCGGAGGCGGCCGACGTGCTGCTGCTCATCGAGGTCGCCGACACGACGCTCCGGCTGGATCGCCGCGTCAAGCTTCCGCTCTACGCGCGGGTCGGGGTCCAGGAGGTCTGGCTGCTCGATCTGACCACCCAGCAGCTCGAGGTCCGTCGCGAGCCCCGGGGTGACCGCTACGGGAGCGTGCGGATCCTCGGGCGCGGCCAGCGCGTCTGCCCCGAGGCGTTTCCGGATCTCTCCGTCGACGTCGCCGATCTCGTCGGCTGACAATCCCTGGCGGGCCACTGACTTGACCGCGAACCTTGTGATGTGTATTCATTGTATATCCAGCCGGAGGGTCCTATGCAGACGAAGATCCAGAAGTGGGGTAACAGCCTCGGATTGCGGATTCCGCGGTCCTTCGCCGTCGAGGCCCAGGTGGAAGAAGGGGCCACCGTAGACCTGTCGGTGGAGAACGGTCGGCTCCTGGTCCGCCCGCTTCGAGTTCGCAAGTATTCGTTGAATGCGCTACTCCGGAAAATAAGCCGGCGAAACCTGCATGGCGAGGTCTCGACCGGTAGAGCAGTCGGCCGCGAGGCCTGGTAGTGGCGGCTTATGTGCCCGCGCGCGGGGATCTCATCTGGCTGCAGTTCAATCCAGGCAGCCACGAGCAGGCCGGCCATCGGCCCGCGGTAGTGATCTCTCCAAGTTCATACAACCGCCGCGTGGGATTGGCCCTCTGCTGCCCCGTCACCTCTCAGGTGAAGGGATACCCCTTCGAAGTGCTGCTTCCGCAGGGGCTTGGCGTCGAGGGGGCGATTCTCTCTGATCAGATCAAGAGCCTTGACTGGCGCGTGCGGAAGGCGAGGCGCATTGGCAATCTGCCAGCCGATCTGTTGCAAGAGGCAGTCGGCAAGATTCTCGCCCTCGTCGACCCAGACGCCACTCGCTAACTCCTTGAGGTACAGCAGGGCCCGCGGCGCCCGTCGGGCGCCGGGGCGCGGTGAACTTCCTCGGCGCCGAAGGCCCTCTTGTAGAACTCGATCGCGTCCGCGCACGGGTCGCACACCAGGTGCGGGATCAGACCCTCGTACAGGCGCCTCTGGCTCCATCAGACGCCAGCGGTGTGGCACGGCGCCTATCCGCCGCTCGCGCTTGGGATGCTCGCTGAGTGGGGGGCGATTCACGGCTGAGGCCTGGGAGCCCACTCTCGGGACGGCAAGACGAGTCCATCGGAATCGCGTCACACTTGTCACTCCCGCCGTTCGATAGCCGGCGCTAAATGTATCTCGTGCCCAACGACGAGCGATGGGCGGGAGGGAGAGCATGGCGATGACCAAGCACAGAACCGGGACACGCAAAGAGTGGCTCGCAGCGCGGCTGGAGCTGCTCCAGGCGGAGAAGGAGCTCACGCGGCGCAGCGACGAGCTGGCGCGGTGGCGGCAGGAGCTGCCGTGGGTGCGGATCGACAAGGGGTATCGATTCGAGACCGACGAGGGGAGCGCCTCGCTGAAAGACCTCTTCCGAGGGCGCTCGCAGCTTCTCGTCTATCACTTCATGTTCGGGCCCGACTACGCGGCGGGCTGTGCAACCTGCTCGACGATCGCCGACGGGTTCGACGGCTTCGTCGTCCATCTGGCCAACCACGACGTCACGCTCTCGGCGGTGTCGCGGGCGCCGCTCACGAAGCTGCAGGCGTACAAGCGGCGGATGGGGTGGACGTTTCCCTGGGCGTCCTCGTTCGGTAGCGACTTCAACTTCGACTTCGGCGTCGGGTTCACCGAGGAGCAACAGCGCGAGGGGAGCATCGAATACAACTACGAGCGGGGCGGCCACGCGATGGACGCGACGGCGATCCCGCAGCCGGTCGCCGAGAACGCGGCCATGGCCGGAACCGACGTGGCCACGTACACGCGCGAGAGGCCGGGCATGAGCGCGTTCGTGCTCGAGGACGGCGCCGTCTACCACACCTATTCCACCTATGCGCGCGGGCTGGACGGTCTCTGGGGCATGTACCAGTGGCTCGACCGCGCCCCCAACGGGCGCAACGAGACGGGCGTTTGGTGGCGCCGCCACGACGAGTACGACAAGCGCCCGGCCTGACACCTGGGACGCTGAGCCGGCGTGAGCAGGTTTGCCGAGCCCCAGGCGGGGGACTATACTGCTCACCACTGTCATAGGGCCGGCTCACGCACCCGGAAAGGAGTTGGGTGATGACCGCTCGACCTGGCGCGACTACCGCTGTCTCCCCCAGCACCGACACCGCGCGGCTCTTCCAGGAAGGCATCGTCGCCGGCGTCCTGGCGGCGGTCACCGTCGCCGTGTGGTTCTTCGTCCTCGACCTCATTCAGGGACGACCGTTCTACACGCCCACGGTGCTCGGCACCGCGCTCTTCGGGCGCGGCGCCGGCCTGGCGGCGCTGGAGAACATGCCCCCGTCCCTGGAGATGGTGCTGATGTTCACCTGGGTCCACGGCCTGGCGTTCGCCGCCATCGGCGGCATCGTGTCCCGGCTGCTGGGCATGGTCGAGCGCCATCCCGGTGTGGGCTTCGGGATCTTGCTGCTCTTCGTGATCCTCGAGTTCGGATTCACGGTCGCGGCCATGGTCTTCGCCGCGCCGATCCTCAAGGCGCTGACGTGGCCGGCGGTGCTGGTGGCGAATTTACTCGCCGCCGCCGCGATGGCCGGCTACTTCCGCCTCCGCCACCCCCGGCTGCGCGTCAGTCCCTAGCCACGGGTCGCCGGAGATGTGATACACCTTCCGGCCATGAGCTCTGACCAGTCCTGTGCCGGAAAGACCGTTCTGGTGACGGGTGCCCAGCGAGGCATCGGCAGCGCGATCGCCCTGCGGTTCGCCGCCGCCGGCGCCGACGTGGCCCTCAACTTTCTCGACGACAAGGCGGCGGCCGAGTCCACGGCGGCGCAGATCACGGCCCTCGGCCGGCGGGCCACGACGCTCGCCGCCGACATCGCCAGGCCCGAGGAGGCGCGGCGCCTCGTGGCCGAGGCCGAGCGCGTCCTCGGCCCGCTCGACGTCCTCGTCAACAACGCGGCGATCTTCCCGCGCGCGCCGTTTCTCGACCTGACCGAGGACATGTGGGACGCCGTGCTCGACACCAACCTCAAGGCCACCTTCGTCTGCGCGCAGGAGGCGGCCCGGCGCATGGTGGCCGCGCGGCGGCCGGGGGCAATCATCAACATCTCGTCCGGCGCGCCCTACCGCGGCTCCGCGCGCGCCACGGCCTACATGGCCAGCAAGCTCGGCATCGTGGGGCTCACCCGCGGCATGGCCCGCGAGCTGGCGCCGCACGGCATCCGTGTCAACGCCGTCGCCCCCGGCGTCACGAACACCGCGATGCCGCGCCTGGGCAACACCGAGGACGCGCTGATGGCGCTCGGTCGCAACAACCCGAGCGGCCGCCTCGCCGAGCCGGACGACATCGCCGACGTCGTCGTGTTCCTGGCCACCGACGCCGCCCGCTACGTGGTCGGCCAGCTGATCCACGTCAACGGCGGCGACTATCACGGGTAGGCGACCCCCCCGGTAGCTTCTGGACAGGACGCAGAATGCGAGTGCTCATTCGTCGTCGATGCTGCTAGCTGCCCTGGTGACGTGGTCGGGCACGGGAAGACCCAGGCCGTCTTCGAGAGAGAACGCAGACCGACTTCGTCGAGCGTGGGATGAGCACGTCTCTTAGTGAGTTCCGCCCGGCTATGGCTCAGCAGGTGACGGTGACCGACGACGCACTGATCGTCGATCTGCTCGACGGTCGGACCGTCAGCGTGCCGGTGTCGTGGTATCCACGGCTCGCGCACGGTACGCCGCGGCCGAACGGTCGAACTGGCGCCTGCTCGGCCGCGGCGAGGGCATTCATTGGCCGGATCTCGCCGTCGCTCCTCCGCAGCGTTCGCACAACCTGGAACCAGACCTTCGGCACAGCCTGACAACGCCGGGAGGGTGGCCCGATGACCGAGAGCGTGCCCACGAGAGCGGGCTGGATCAGGCGTAGGGGAACGGGCGTGGCTCTGTTTCTCGCGCCTGATCAGCCGGGCATCCCAGAGCCGACTCAGCGCACGATCAACGCTCACCCGGGCTCGCGAAGCAAACGACCGAACCCCGCTACCGCGTCGGTGATGCCCGCCAGCCGCAGGGCCCGCCAGAGCGAGGCCTGCTGGCTGGTCACCACCGGCTTGCCGAGGTCGCGCTCGAGGCGCTCGATGATCCCGGCCGTCGGCAGCCCCGTGCCGCTGATCAGGACCGCTTCGGCCGCCGCCACATCGGCGGCGCGGCCGAGCGTGTACGCTCGCTCCTCGGTCTCCTCATAGATGTTGGCCACGTCGGGGAGCCGGTGGTAGCCGACGATGTCGAAGCCCGACGCCGCCCAGAAGGCACGGCCGGCCGCGCTGATCGACTCGGGGTACGGCGTGGCCAGCGCCAGTCGCTTGACCCCGAGCTGGCGGAGGCCGGCACCGACCGCGCCGGCCGCGGTCGTCGCCCGCGTGCCCGCCAGCTCGGAGAGACGGGCGGCCAGGGCCGCTTCTCCGGCGGCGCCGTTGAGATAGCTCACGCCCGTGTGAGCGAGCACGATCACGGCCGGCCGGACGTCGGCCAGAGTGCGGGCGGCGCCGGGGAGGGCATCGAGGTAGCCGAGCGTCCGCCGTTCCATCGCCTCGGGCGTGCCCGGCGCCCCTGCGCCGGAGTCGAGCCGAGCGAAGTGGATGCTCACACCCGTGGGCGCCATGCGGTAGAACTCCGGCTCCACGGTAGGATTGCCGGCAGGCACGAGGACGCCGATCCGGGCCCGGATCATCGCCTTTGGGAGATTACCGGCCCAGGCCCAGGTCCGAAATCAGATGCGTACTTCCTCATGCGGCCCTCGGATCTCGCTCACACGAGCTTCCGCAGCTGCTCCATGAGGGCGAGCCATCGATCGATCTGCTGCCCACCCGCGGTGAACGTCGGGTCGAAGTGGACCTCGTGCGCGCCGAGAGCCCGGCACGCCGCGACATCTTCCTCGATCTGGGCGAGCGTCCCGGTGAAGATCGCCCCATCCGTCGCGCGCGGCTTGTCGTGGATCTCGATGTTGGCGCGCACGACGAGCTGGAGCCTGGACGGGTCCCGGCCGGCGTCCCGCGCTGTCTGCTTGACGCTGTCGAACATCTGCTTCATCCCGGCCACGGGGATCGCCACGGGATTCCACCCGTCGGCCAGCCGCCCGATCCGGTTGAGCGCGCCGGCGGCGAAGGCGGCCAGATAGATCGGCGGATGCGGCTTCTGCGCGGGCTTCGGGCCGATGTGTGACCTCGGCAGCGTGTAGTACTGGCCCCGGAACTCGGTCGGGTCCGTCGTCCAGATGGTCTTGACCACCGCCAGGAACTCATCGGCTTTCGCGCCACGGTTCTTCATCTCGGCGCCCATGGCGTCGTGCTCGTCCTTCGACCAGCCCAGGCCGAGCCCCAGTCGCACCCGGCCCCCGGACAGCACGTCCAGCGTGGACACTCGCCGGGCCAGCATCACCGGGTTGTAGTACGGGATGTCCAGCACGCTGGTGCCCAGCCCGATCCGCCGGGTGTGGGCCGCCACGAACGTCAGGGCTTCGAGCGGGTCGAGGACATGCTTGTACTCGGCAGGGAGCGAGCCGTCGGGCGTCACCGGATACGGCGTCTGGGGCTTCAGAGGCCAGAGAAGCCGCTCGACTGCCCACAGAGTGTCATAGCCGAGCGCTTCGGCCCGCTGCGCGATCCTGACCAGGTTCTCCGCCGTCCCGATCGGTCCGATGTTTCCTAGCGCGAATCCTGCTCGCATGCGAACCTCCTGAACCTTCAGGATGCCTATCACCAGGCGGGGGATTCCGGCCGCGCCTCGGCGAGTGATGCCCCAGCGTTCGGCGGTAGGTCGGCCTCCCGGTCAGCAGACTGTTGATCGCGCCTACCCGGGGCATTCAGGGCCGGGTGCCGACCGCGCAGTGGTGCGGGACCGCCAGCACGAAGCTCCCCTGCGCGCGCGCCTGCGCCATGGCCGCGTGCCACTCCTGCGCCTCGCCCGGGGTGAGCACGCCCAGCGCGCGGCTCTGGTAGTACTGCACGAGCAGGTGCCCGGGGTCGTCGTACACCGCGAGCTGCGGCAGGGTGCGCACGTCGGTCAGGCCCGCCGCCTTGAAGCGCCGATACAGGCTGGCGTCCGCGCAGCCGCCCTCGGTGACGCCGGTGCCCATGGCCTTCGCCACCCGCGCGCGCAGCTCCTCCGGCAGGGCCAGCGAGAACTGGATGGGCCAGTCCTCGCCCCGCACGATGGCCGCCACGCGGCCGCCCGGCCGGGTGATGCGCACCAGCTCGGCCAGCATCGGGTCGGCGTCGCCCTCCTCCAGGACGGTGAGCGAGAGCGTCACGTCGAACCCGCCGTCGGGCAAGGGCAGCGCCAGCCCGTTGCCCTCCTGGAAGGTGATGACGCCCTGCAAGCCCGCCGCGCGCGCCAGCGCCTGGGCCTCCTGCAGCAGGTAGCGATTGACATCGACGGCCGTGATCGAGTTCGCGCCCGCGGTGTGCCCGGCCAGCCACCGCGTGAGCACGCCGGTGCCGCAGCCGATCTCGACCACGCGCTCGCCCGGGCGCAGCCCGATCTCTTGCACGAGGTTGCGCACCATGCGCGAGTAGCCCGGCGCCTGGCCCCGGCCTTCGAGCAGCGGCACCATGCCCAGATGCGGGCCGGCCAGCACGATCGTGCAGCAGTCCTTGCCGAGCTGCGCCAGCAGCGGCTCCCACTGCGAGGGCGACAACCCCAGCGGCAGTAGCACCAGCGGCGGCCCGCTGCCCTGCACGCGATAGGCGAGCCCGGCCACCTCGCCGGCGCCCGGCGTGAGCGGCCCCGCTCCAGCGGGGTGCTTGCCCTCCATGCGCCGCACGAAATCGAGCAGCGCCGGGACCATCTCCCCGCCCCGCTCGGCGCACACATCGGACCAGACGAGCCCGGCATAGCCGGCCAGGGTCACCAGCGCCACCTCGGGCATGCGCCCCACGGCGGCTCGCGCCCGCTCGGCGATGGGCCCCTGGTCCCCGTGGATCACCTGTGCCCGTGAGGCCACGGCCGCCAGGGCCGGATCGATCCCTATCGGGCACACCAGGCTCAGGGAGGCGATCCGGTCGGCATGGGCCGTGGCCAGCCCGCGCCAGTCCCCCGGCACGGCGGCCGCCAGGTGCGCCCGCGCGAGGCCGAAGTGCTGCAAGAGCTGGAGGAGACGGTCCACGAGAGGCAGCGGAGCCGCTTCATCGCGCCGTCTGGTCAAAGTGGGCCGCCCTCGACCACCGTACGGGCGATCTCGAGAAACTCTTCGACCGGCTCGAGCCGGTCGAGCGCCTCGACCACGCGGGCCATGTCCAGGGCCACGTACTCGTGAACCAGCACGTTCCGGAAGCCGGGCAGCCGCTCGAGCTCGCGCACGAGGTGTGGCGGGAACCGGGAGTCGGCCGCCAGGCTGCGGACGGCGCCCGCGTAGTCTTCGAAGCGCTCGCCCCGGCGGGCCGCCAGCTCCCCGGAGACATCGATGACGAGCTGGCAGACGGTCAGCAATGAGAAGAGCACGTCGTTGTGCAGGGACAGGTCGCGCCGCAGAGTTTCGGGACCGGCGACGCGGGGCCGCAGGGCCCGAAGGTGATCGAGGTGTCGCTTCGGCTCCGCCAGCCGCTCGGCGAGTGGGCTCACCGCCGGAGCGCGTCGAGCTTGATCCGCGCCATGCGCTCAAGCCAGGGCTGGAGGTCGGCGGCGCGAAGCTGGACGTCGCGGACGTAGACGTGGTCGGCTTCGAGGTCGGTGCAAAGCAGGCGCCGGCCCGTCGTGACGACGTGCCGGCCCAGGAGCGGCGGTGCATCGTTGAGCACGACCAGATCGATATCATTACGCCCCAGAGCCGTGGAGAGGTCGGCGATGAGCCGCAGGCGTGCCTCGAAGCGCTCCCGGGAGGTTGGAAAGGCGTCCCAGCGCAGGAGCACGGCGACGTCCACGTCGCTTTCCCGGTGGGCCCGGCCCGCCGCCCGGCTGCCGAACAGGTACACGGACACGACACCCGCAGGTGGCCGCGCGGCCAGATGGGCCGCCAGGGCGGCGCCGACGTCGCGTTGGGACCCGAGCTGCTCGTTCACGCCGTCTACGCTAACACACCCAGCGCGAGCTTCGAGCTCAGGCTAGTGCGAGGCAGCTCCTACCACTTCACGGGCAGCTCCAGTCCTCGCCGTGCACGATGGTTTGCCGCCGGGCCTGTCGACTGCCGACAACGAGGCCGGCTGGCGGGAGGCGCTCGCGAGACTCGCGGCGCTCGTCGAGGCAGGCTAGCCGGCCCTGGACACTGTCGCACCGACCCGAGCCGGGCGCCGCGGGTGGATCGGGCCTCGCCGTGATCGCGCTGCCCTCACCGTCCTGAACCTGGCGGTGCCGCGGCACGTCCAATTCGCCAACAGGCAAGCCCAATGATGGGCCGGTGCGGGCTGCGGACTTGCGCTAGCGACGATCGAACGGGGACTGAGGCTCGTAGTCGTAGCGAATCAACCGCCATCGACCGTCTCGTCGCGCGAACATCCAGAAATCACGGTAGTAATGGTCTCGCCCCCAGCCGTGGAACTTCTGGTTGATCTCGACCAGTGCCGAGCCATTCACGATGTAGATCCGGTGAATCCAGTCCTCGAAGCGCACGTGGCCGAGGGCGGGGTCAGCGAACGCTCCCAGCGCCTCGCCGCGGATGCCCGCAACCCCGATCATCGTCGTTGGGTCGTTCCACGCCCGCTGTACCGCATCCGGGGCGTACGCCGACAGGATCAGATCGACATCCTTGCGCTCCCAGCCAGCGGCGACCGTTCCGATCAGCCGGACGATCTCGGCCTCGTCGCGAGTCCGGGGCACATAGTCCTTGAGCGGAACACCGGCCCCATGATCGGCCGAAGCCGTCCCCCATCCCAGCAGAGGGCTTAACACGAGCATCGCGAGGATCGCGGCAGCCGCAACGCGAGCGTCGCGCATGGAAGGAATGTTAGCGCCGCACGTTCTCGCTCTCGCGGACACGATTGTCGAGGGTCATTTCCTCAGGCGGCCGGCGAGAGCGCCGCCCGAAGGAAAGCTGGATCGAATATCCGATCCGCCATCACCTGACAGCGCTTCATCAGCCGGTGCTCCTCCGGCCCGTAGTCCGCGACCGCGTTGTGCAGCGTGCCGATGTGGTCCCACACCAGCACGTCGTCCTCCGTCCAGTGGTGTGTCCACTGGTACTTCGGCTGGAGCTGGTGGTCGAAGAGCAAAGCCAGCATACGCTCACTCTCGGCCTCGTCGAGCTCGTTGATGCGGATGGCGTAGCCGGGGTTGCAGTAGAGGACGGTCTTGCCGGTGATCGGGTGGGTCAGGAAGACCGGGTGGACGGACGGGGGCCGCTTCCGGCGCTGCTCCGGCGTCAGCGGATCCCGCAGGCTGCCCGGGCGCCGGCGCATGTTCTCCCAGAACTTGTTGAAGTCGTGCGTCGCCGTCGCCGTCCGCAGCCGCGCCTTGAGCTCCGGGGCCAGGTCCTCGTAGGCCGCCTGGGTGTTGGCGAACATGGTCGCGCCGAGCACCCGGCCGTCGCGGCGCGGCACCTTGACGGCGTAGAGGACGTTCAGGAAGCCGATGGTCTCGTTGTAGGACATGTCGGTGTGCCAGTCCTGGCCGGCGTCGGTGATGCCGATCGGCTCGCCGTTCGCGATGATGTTCGAAAGGATCCCGACCTCGGGCATCCCGGGCTCGTGGTGGCGCCCGCTCAGCGTGGCCTGGATCCGGCCGAACCGCCGGGAGAAGTCCCTGAGCGCGCGCGCCTCGAGCTTCTGCCCGGGGAAGTGCAGCACGCCGTGAGCGCCCAGCAACTTCAAAATAAGCGCGAAGTCCGCGTCGCTCAAGGGCTCGGAGAGGTCCAGGCCCCGGACCGTGGCTCCCAGGATCTGTCCCGTCGGCTCGATCGTCTTCACGTGCCCCCTCCGTACGGCGATGGAATTATACTGCGCGACGAGGACACAGCGGATGCGGCTCTGGTCACGGGCCCTCGAGTATCTCGATCGCGACCTCTGGCAGGCGGACCTGTCGGCGCGCAGCCCGGTCGCGCGGCTCGGCCTGCGTCTGCTGCGCCTCCTGGTGGTCATCGCGCGCGCCGTCCAGGACCGGCAGATCAACCTCCGGGCGATGGCCCTCGTGTACAGCACGCTCCTGTCGGTGGTCCCGTTGCTCGCGGTGAGCTTCTCGGTGCTCAAGGCCTTCGGGGCCCACCAGCTGATCCGGCCGACGCTGGCCGAAGCCCTGGAGCCGCTGGGGCCGCGCGGCGTCGAGATCACCGACCGGATCGTGCAGTTCGTCGACAACATCCAGGTCGGCGTGCTGGGCGCGGTCGGCGTGGCCGGCCTGCTCTACACGGCGCTGATGTTGCTGGACAACATCGAGGACGGCCTGAATCGGATCTGGCGGGCCCGGCGGGGCCGGAGCCTGATTCGCAAGGTCAGCGACTATCTGAGCCTGCTCCTGGTCGGCCCGGTCCTGATCTTTGCGGCGCTCGGCCTGATGACCGCCATGCAGAGCCACTGGCTCGTGCAGCGGCTGTTCGGGGTGAGCGCGCTGCAAGCCGTGGCCATCTTCCTGGCCGGCCAGGTGGCGCCGTTCCTCTTCCTCTGCGTGGCGTTCGCGTTCCTCTACGCGGTGGTCCCCAACACCCGGGTCCGCCCCGCCTCGGCCCTGGTCGGCGGCGCGGTCGCCGCCATTCTCTGGCACCTGGCCGGCCTGGCCTTCACGGCCTTCATCGCCGGCTCCACCCGCTACACGGCGATCTACTCGAGCTTCGCCGTGCTCGTCGTCTTCCTGATCTGGCTCTACGTCAGCTGGCTCATCGTCTTCGTGGGCGCTCAGATCGCCTATTTCTACCAGTATCCGTCGTCCTACCTGGCAGCCCGTCAGCGCCAGGGCCTCACGTTCCGCGAACGGCTGGCCCTGGCCGCTCTCGTGGAGATCACCCGCCGGGCGCTCACCGGGCAACCGCCCGCGCGCGTCGAGGAGATCGCGGTGACGATCGACGCGCCGGTGAAGAGCCTGGAGGACGTGATCGACGACCTGGTGGCGCGCGGCGTGCTGCTCCGCGCGGCCGAGCCCGAAGGCGTGGCCCTGGCCCGGGGGCCGGACGAGGTCACCGCCGCCGACGTCCTGGCCATCGTCGCCGACCCGGAGGAAGCCCCCGCCGACGACGTGGTGCGTCTGCCCGCGGCCGTCGCGGCCGTGCTCGGCGCGCGCGACCGGGCCCTGCACGAGGCGCTGGGCCGGGTCACGCTCCGGACGCTGGCCGGCGAGCCGCCGCGCGAGGCGGCGGTGACCCCGCTGGTGCGCCACCGCGAACGCTGACGGGCGGCCGACGATCGGCGTGACCTCTGGCAGCCAGCTGACGAGCGACAGGCCGCGCGCCTCGTAGAGGGGCGTCGGCGTTGCATCAGCTGGACCACGGCAGGTAGCATAGCCAGGCACATGATCTCCCGACGTACGCTGCTCAAGTCTGTTCCGCTTCTCGCCCTGGCCTCCAAGTCTTTTCCCCTGCCCTTGGCCGCGGCGCCGTCCACAACCAAGTCACACCCCTTTGACTTCGCCTGGCTGAAGGGACAGGCGCGCTGGCGCGCACAAACCTCGTACCGGCAGCTGCCGCAGGTTCTGCCGAACGCCCTGATCGAGATGGACTGGGATCGCTACCAGGCAATCCGGTTTCGTCCCGAGCGCGCGCTCTGGGTCGGACAGGACGTCGCGTTTCAAGTGCGGTTCTTTCATCCGGGCCGCGGCTTCAAGGACCCGATTCGGATGTACGAGGTCGTCAACGCGCAGGCGCGACCCATCCCCTACGACCCGGCGATGTTCGACCTGAGCGAGAGCGGCGTGAACGCGACGGCGTTGCCCAAGGAGCTGGGCTTTGCCGGGTTCCGCGTGCATTTCCACGCCGATTGGGACCTCGACGTCGCCGCCTTCCTCGGCGCGAGCTACTTCCGCGCCGTCGGCGGTGAGAAGCAATACGGCCTGTCCGCCCGCGGGCTCGCCATCGATACCGGGCTCGACCGCCCCGAAGAATTCCCGATCTTCGAGGCGTTCTGGCTGGAGCGCCCCGAAAGAGGGGCGAGCCGGTTGACGGTATACGCCTTGATGGACTCGCCCAGCCTCGCGGGCGCCTATCGCTTCGATATCGTGCCGGGTCAGACGTTGACGATGGACGTGGACGCCGCACTTTATCCGCGTCGGCCGATCGAGCGACTCGGTATCGCGCCGCTGACCAGCATGTTTCTGCATGGTGAGAACGATCGCCGGATCGCCGACGACTGGCGCCCGGAGATCCACGACTCCGACGGTCTGGCGATCTGGACCGGGAGGGGCGAGCGCATCTGGCGGCCGCTCGTCAATCCCGGGGGCGTGCGCGTGAATTCGTACTTCGACGAGGATCCGCGCGGGTTCGGCCTGCTGCAGCGGGACCGTCGGTTCGATCACTATCAGGACGATGGCGCTTACTACGACCGGCGGCCCACCGCGTGGATCGAGCCGCGGACCTCCGGCGGCCGGGGCTGGGGCAAGGGCGCGGTCCAGCTCGTGGAGATCCCGACCGCGGACGAGACCTTCGATAACATCGTGGCCTTCTGGCATCCGGCCCACAAGCCGCAGCCGGGAGACGAGCAGCTATTCGCCTATCGGCTCCACTGGGGGGCGCAGGTGCCGCACGAGCCGCCCCTGGGACGGGTGGTGGCCACGCGCAACGGCGTCGGCGGCATCGTCGGGCAGAAGCGCAAGTACTTCTCGTGGCGGTTCGCCATCGACTTCGCGGGCGGCCAGCTCGCGACGCTCGCCAAGACCGCGAAAGTGGAAGCGGTGATCAGCGCGTCACGTGGCGCCATCGAGATCGTGGCGGCGCGCCCTCAAGTCGAGATCCAGGGTTATCGCGCGACATTCGATCTCCGCCCCACCGACGATAGCGTCGAGCCCATCGACCTGCGCCTGTACCTGCGCCTCGGTCATGACGCCCTGACGGAGACCTGGGTCTACCAGTGGACACCGCCTCCGCCATCGCAGAGAAGGCGGTGGATCGCCCCGGGCGCTTGAGCCATCACAGCGTCCGCATCCTGGGGTCGAGGGCGTCACGCAACCCGTCGCCGAACAGATTGAACCCCAACACGGCGAGGAAGATGGCCAGCCCGGGAAACATCGTCAGCGATGGCGCGCGAAAGATGTACTGCCGGCCCTCACCCAGCATGGTCCCCCACTCCGGCGTCGGCGGCTGCACACCCAGGCCGAGGAAGCCGAGGCCGGCCGCCACGAGGATGGCAAAGCCGAGACTCAGGGTGGAGTGCACGATCACGGGGGCCATGGCATTCGGCAGCACGTGGCGGACGATGATGACGGCCCGCGTCTGGCCCAGCGCGTGGGCGGCTTCCACGTAGACTTGCTCGCGGATCGACAGCACCGAGCCGCGCACCAGCCGGATGAACGCTGGCACGGCGCTGATGCCGACCGAGATGATGACGTTCTCCAGGCCGACGCCGAGCATCGCCACCAGCGACAGCGCCAGCAGAAAGCCAGGAAACGAGAGCAGGATGTCGGCGAAGCGCTGGATCACCAGGTCGGTAATACCGCCCTGGAAGCCGGAGATCGCTCCCAGCGGGACTCCCACCGCCAGACCGATGCCGACGGCCAGGAATCCGATCATGAGGGACAATCGCCCGCCGTGGAGGATGCGGGCCAGGATGTCGCGGCCCAGATGATCCATCCCGAGCGGGTGCTCCCACGAAGGCGGCCCCAACGCCCGGGCCAGGTTCTGGCGCGCCGGGTCCTCGGCGGTGAAGAGAGGCGCGGCCAGGCAGACGAGGCCGAGGCTCAGCAGCAGGGCGAGGCCGGCCA
>DASTFB010000026.1 GCA_035709005.1 Candidatus Methylomirabilota bacterium
CGGAGGGGCCACTGCCCTCCGCGAGCCGACCCCGTCACTCGCGCCCGTGGAGCCGGCGGGCGATCCGTACGACGCGAACCGCGTAGCCGAGCCACAGCAGACTCAAGCCGGTCAAGACCACCTGTTCGCCGGCCAGCATGCCCGGCCGCAACACGCCGGCCAGCGCGGCCAGCCCCACCGCCACCGGCGCCGTCGCGCAGTAGCCCGCCGCCACCGGGTGACCGGTGGCTCCGAGAACGATCGTCCCGAGTAGCACCGTCGCCGCGTAGAGGGCGCTTGCCGGCGACCCGAGGACACCGGGCCGGCCCTCACCAACGGCGGCGATCACGGTCACGAGAGAGGAGAGCACCGCCAGCAGGAAGGCATAGACGAACAGCTCGCTCCGGGCCTGGGTCGGGGTGAGGCGTCCGGCGCGGGCGAAGTACGGCGTCCTGTCATCGTCCCAGACGTACCGCTTGACGAGCCGGGGCCAGTCCAACCGGGAGCGTCGGCTAGACGCCGGGGCCCGTGTTCAGCCGCCCGCCCCTGGCCGCCGCGTCCTCCGGCCACTCGAGCGTCATCAACCGGAAGCGGACCTCCTTGGGGCCGAACAGCACGATCACGGTCTGCAGCCAGACGGCGATCCCGGCCAGAAGGGCGGTGAAGATGCCGAAGACCAGGATCGTCTTGATGATCCAGCGATAGGACAATCCCACCGTCGACGCCGACTTCTCGCCGATCAGGAACGAGTCATAGGCGAACCCCGCCGCGAAATACCCGACGATCAGGCAATAGGGGATCATGAACAGGGTGAGGCCCAGGAATTCGATCCAGGCCTGCTTGCGGAAGGACAGCTTCTCGCGGACGAGATCCACCCGCACGTGACGGTTCCGGACCAGCCCATACCCCAGCACCAGCGTGAACAGCGCGGTGTGGAAGTGCCACTCGAACTCCTGGATTACGGTGGACTCGAAGGCCCGCCCCAGGTGCTCGACGAGCCAGACCTGCATCCCCCCGATCTTCCGGAGGAACACGTCCCACATCGTGACGAAGACGAGCGGCAGGATGAAGACGGCGCCCCACCGCCCGACGAACTCCACGAACGACCGGAGCCGCTCGCTGATGCGCAGCAGCAACTCGACCGCCATCAGAACCTCCCCACCGCCTCCGAGAGCGGCTGGTTAGTCGTAGACCGCGCCCGGCAGCCACAGGGCCAGCATCGGGAACATCAGCACCAGGAGTAGACAGATCAGCTGCATGATGACGAACGGGATGATGCCCCGGTAGATGCTCTGGATCTTCACCTCGGCCGGGGCCAGGCCCTTCATGTAGAAGAGGGCGAAGCCGAACGGCGGGGTGAGGAACGACGTCTGGAGATTCACGGCGAGCAGGACCGTGAACCAGATGAGCACCGACTCCTTGGGCACATGCGCGCCGAAATCCATGTTGGCGATCATGGGCCCGAAGACGGGCAGGACGATCAGCGTGATCTCGATCCAGTCGAGGAAGAACCCCAGGACGAAGACGATGCCCATGATCAGAAAGGTCAGGCCCCAGGAGCCGAGCCCGGCCGACGTGATCAGGTGCTCGGCGACGGAATCCCCGCCGAGCGCCCGGAACACATAGGCGAAGCAGGTCGCCGAGATCACGATGAAGAAGATCATGCTGATGGTGAGGGCCGACGCGTTGGCGACCTCCTTCAGGGTCGTCCAGCCGCCCCGGCGCTTGGCCATGGCCAGGGCCACGGCGCCGAAAGCCCCCACCGCCCCCGCCGCGCTCGGCGTCGCCCAGCCGAACAGGATGGAGCCCTTGATCATCCCGATCAAAATGGCCGGGGGCAGGAAGCTGCGTACGAACAGGCCCGCGGTCTCGCCCAACCCGAGGTTGAGCTCGGTCGGTGGCAGCGGCGGACCCAGAGCGGGCTTCATCGCGCAGGTCGCGCTGATGCCGATCAGGTAGATGAGCGCAAGGAGGAGGCCCGGGCCCAGCGCCGCCATGAACAGGGTGCCCACCGACACGGACAGGAGGTCGGCGAACAGGATCAGCATGATGCTCGGGGGGATGAGGATGCCCAGCGTGCCGGCCGCGGCGATGCAGCCGGTGGCCAGGGCGTGGCTGTACCCCTGCCGCAGCATCGGCGCCAGGGCCAGCGACGTCATCATCGTCACCGAGGCGCCGATGATGCCGGTCATCGCCGCCAGGATCGTGCCCATCACCGTGACCGCCAGGGCCAGCGCTCCGGGGACGCGGCGGAGCAGCACCTGGCAGCAGTAGAGCAGGTCCTTGGCGATGCCGCTGCGCTCCATCATCACGCCCATGAACACGAACGTCGGAACGGAGACCAGCACGAGGTTCTCGGCAGCCTGGCCCCAGATACGCGGCACGAAGTTGAAGAACTCCACGAGCCGGAACGTGTCGAAGAGATAGCCCAGGAATCCGAAGACCAGCGCCGTGCCGCCGAGCACGAAGGCCACGGGGTATCCCGAGAACAGCAGCACGCCGAGGGTCAGGAACATGAACAACGGTAGATAATCCTGCACGAACGGAACGATCTCGACCTCGGGCCCGCTGCGAAGCCACAGCGTGTACGCCAGCACGATGGCGGCGGCCACCGGCAGCGCGAGCAGGATGAGGCGCAGACGGCCGTTGAGGGTGACGCCTTCAGGGACGAGTCGGGCCATCCAGAAGCCCTCCTGGGCGGGTTCGAAACGCCGTTGGGGGACGCTAACTGCAGGCAGTGAAGCCTGTCAAGGCCGATCTTCGCTCGAGCCGTGCACCGGTCGGCCTACCCGGGGTGGCGGCTTCACGCGGACAAGGCGTTGACACCCCGACCGCCAGGTGCTATCAGTTCGTCACTTTTCTCGGATGTTTAGCCGTGCCTTCGGCTTGCCGATCGCCCCTCCGGCCCGGGGCTGCAGGGCGACCGACTCGCGCTGATCAAGGAGGATCCGCCATGGAGTGTCAGCCGATGAAGCGTCGTTCCTTTCTCAGGGCATCGGGCGCCGCCGCGGCGGTGGCCGCCACCGGCCTGCAGGGCATCCTGGCGGCTGGCCAGGCCCCGGCCTGGGCCCAGGGCAAGAAGCTCCACATCGTGCGGTGGGTGGACTTCATCCCCGAAGCCGACGTGGAGCTGAAGCGGCAGGCCCCGGAGGCTTCCAAGGCGCTGGGCGCCGAGGTGGTCTTCGAGTTCATCAACGGCAACGACCTGCAGCCTCGCATCACCGCCGCCATCCAGTCGGGCAGCGGCGCCGACATCATCCAGATGCTCTGGAACTGGCCGCACCTTTACGCGAGCGGCATCGTGGACGTCTCGGACATCGCCGAGCCCATCGGCAAGGCCCAGGGCGGTTACTACGACGTCTTTCAGGCCACGGCCAGGGTCGGCGGCAAGTGGCTCGCCGTCCCGCACGGCGTCGTCGGCAACGCGGTCGCCTACCGTCGGTCCTGGCACAACGAGGTCGGGGCCAAGGAGTTTCCGAAGACCTGGGACGAGTGGCGCCAGGTGGGCAAGAAGCTCAAGGCCAAGGGCAGGCCCGTCGGTCAGGCCCTCGGCCACTCCTTCGGCGACCCGCCCACGTTCGCCTACCCGCTGCTATGGGACTTCGGCGGCGCCGAGGTCGACAAGAGCGGCAAGAAGGTCGTCCTCAACTCCAAGGCCACGCTGGAGTCGGTGAAGTTCCTGCAGGCCTTCTGGAAGGACGCCTGCGACGAAGGTGGCGCGGCCTGGGATGACACGAACAACAACCGGGCGTTCCACGCAGGGGAGATCAGCGCGAGCCTCAACGGCGCCTCGATCTACATCGTGGCCAAGCGCCAGAAGGACAAGATCAAGGACGACCGGGGCGAGCCGCTCTTTCAGGACATCGAGCACGCGGCGCTGCTGCCCAAGGGGCCGGCCGGCCAGTTCGCGCTCTACGTGCCGTTCCAGCACGCGATCATGAAGTACTCCAAGAACCAGAAGCTGGCCAAGGACTTCCTCAAGTGGCTGCACACCAAGGACAACTACGAGAAGTGGTTCCAGGTCAACGAAGGGTACAACGTCGGCCCCACCCAGGTTTGGGAAGAGCACCCCATGTGGAAGAAGGTCGACAAGCCGCTCCAGGTCTTCCGGCAGGCTGTCCGCCAGGCCCGGATGCTGGGCTCGCCGGGACCGGCGTCGGCCCGGGCCACCGAGGCCTACACGAAGTACATCATCGTGGACATGTACGCCAAGGCCGTGACGGGCACTAAGGCCGAGGATGCCGTGAAGTGGGCCGAGGGCGAGCTCAAGAACATTTACCAGAAGGCCTAGTCGAGCCCTGGGCGAGTACGATGTGAAGAACTCGGTCATCGGGGGTGTCGGGAGCGCCGCCAGAGTGGAGGTGGCGCTCGCGCACCCCAGAAGCACCCAGCCGCTGACGCGCTTCCTCGAAAGTGAGCGGCTGTTGGCCGTGCTGCTGCTGGCGCCGACCGTCGTCTTGCTCGGGTTGTTCATCGCCTACCCGTTCGTGATGGGGGTCTGGCTCTCACTGTCCAGCACCAGCGTCGGCAACCCGGGCGTGTTCGTGGGCCTGCAGAACTTCGTCCGGGCCTGGAACGACTCGATCTTCCGCACGGCGTTCTGGAACACGAGCGTCTACACGTTCTGGGCCACCATCTTCAAGCTGGCCCTGGGCATGTGGCTGGCGCTGCTACTCAACCGGCACTTCCGAGGCAAGCGGCTGGTGCGGGCGTCGATGCTGCTGCCGTTCATCGTCCCCACCGTGCTCAGCACCTTCGCCTGGCGCTGGATGTTCGATCCGACCTTCAGCGTCCTGAACTGGGTGCTCTACCAGGCCGGTATCATCACGGTGAAGCTGCCGTTCCTCTCCGACGGCACCTGGGCACTGTCCTGCGCGATTCTCGTGAACACCTGGCGGGGCATGCCGTTCTTCGCCATCACCCTCCTGGCCGGGCTGCAGACCATCAATCCCGACCTGCACGAGGCCGCCTCGCTGGACGGTGCCAACGGCTGGCGGCGCTTCTGGCACGTGACCTGGCCTCTGCTCAAGCCGGTGACCATCGTCGTGGTGGTGTTCTCGATCATCCAGACGTTCTCCGACTTCCAGCTCATCTACGTGCTCACCGGCGGGGGCCCCGCCAACTCCACGCACCTGCTGGCGACCTACGCCTACCAGGTCGGGGTCGCCACCGGACTCCTCGGCGAGGGCGCCGCCATCTCCCTCTTCATGCTCCCCGTCCTCTTCGTCGTGGTCTGGATCCAGCTGCGCTACCTCAGGAGACTCGAAGGCGCGTGATCACGGTAGATCGCGACTCGGATCGGGCGGCCGAACTAGCTCGCGCGTGGTTCCGGCGGGGCACGGGCGTGGCGATAGCCCGGGTGCCCGTGCCCTGTCCAACAGGTCGCGACTCTGATCGGGCGACTGAACAACCTCCCGGGTGGCTCCGGCGGGGCACGGGCGTGGGGCGCGGTGGTCGGGACTCTGATCGCGTGAGCGGAGAATCTCGCGGATGGTTCCGGGGGGGTGCGGGCGGGCGACAGCCCGGGCGCCCGCACCCTGTTCAATGATCGAGCAGCGCTGGAAAAAGTGGGCCTTCTTCTACATCCCTCTCACCCTGTTCGTCATCGGCACCCTGTTTCCCTTCTACTGGATGGCGGTCACGGCCTTTCGTCCCGACCACGAGCTCTACCGCTCCTGGCGGGCCGTCAACAACGCGCCGTTCTGGACCCTGCAGCCGACGCTGGCCCACTTCCAGGATCTGTTGGCCAAGACGACCTTCCCCCGCTGGCTGTGGAACACGTTCTTCATCGCGGTCATCTCCACGGCGATCTCGTTGTTCTGCGGGCTCCTGGCCGGCTACGCGCTAGCTCGACTGCGCTTCCCGGGGGCCGGGCTGCTGGGCACCTCGATCTTCGTGACTTACCTGGTGCCGCCCACGCTGCTGTTCATCCCCCTGGCCGACATCATCCGGAACTTCCAGCTCGGGAACACGCCGTGGGCGCTGATCCTGACGTACCCCACCTTCCTCATCCCCTTCTGCACCTGGCTGCTCATGGGCTACTTCAAGACCATACCCAGAGAGCTGGAGGAGTGTGCCCGCATCGACGGGGCCACCCGGTTCGGGGCGATGATGCGCATCATCTTTCCCATCGCGGTGCCCGGCATCCTGTCCGCCGGCATCTTCGCATTCACGCTGTCCTGGAACGAGTTCATCTACGCCCTGGTCTTCCTCTTCTCACCCGAGCGCAAGACGGTGCCGGTCGGTGTGGTGTCCGAGCTGATCCGGGGCGACATCTATTTCTGGGGTCAGCTGATGGCCGGCGCCCTGCTGGGCTCGGTGCCGGTGGCCCTGGTCTACTCGTTTTTCGTGGAGTACTACGTGACGGGCTTGACCGGCTCGGTCAAGGGCTGAGCGGCCTTGTGACCGCGCGCGGAAGCCACTATAGTGTGTCGGCAACCGGGTCGCCGGTGAAGCCGAGCTGGGGAGACGAGCAATGGCGCAGGTCGTCCTGAAGGACCTCAACAAAAAATTCGACGAAGTCCACGCCGTCAAGGACGTCAACCTCCACATCCGGGACAAGGAATTCGTCGTCCTGGTCGGGCCCTCCGGCTGCGGCAAGACGACGACCCTCCGCATGATCGCCGGGCTGGAGGAGATCACCGCCGGAGAGATCTCGATCGGGGATCGGGTGGTGAACGATCTGCCGCCCAAGGACCGCGACATCGCGATGGTCTTTCAGAACTACGCGCTCTACCCCCACATGACCGTCTACGACAACATGGCGTTCGGGCTCAAGATGCGGAAGTTCCCCAAGGCTGAGATCCAGAAGCGGGTGCAGGATGCCGCCGAGATCCTGGGCATCCAGGAACTGCTCAAGCGCAAGCCGCGCCAGCTCTCGGGCGGTCAGCGCCAGCGGGTCGCCGTGGGGCGGGCGATCGTCCGCCATCCCCAGGTCTTCCTCTTCGACGAGCCGCTGTCCAACCTGGACGCCAAGCTGCGCGTGCAGATGCGCGTGGAGCTCAAGCGCCTGCACGAGCGGCTCGCCACCACGGCCGTCTACGTCACCCACGACCAGGTGGAAGCCATGACGCTCGGGGATCGGGTTGTGGTCATGAAGGACGGCTGGATCCAGCAAGTCGGCGAGCCCCTGGAGCTCTACTCCCGGCCCGCCAACCGGTTCGTGGCCGGGTTCATCGGCTCGCCGGCCATGAACTTCGCCGACGTGACCATCAGCGAGACCAACGGGGCCCTCTGGGCCGAGAACCCGGGACTGCGGGTGCGCGTGCCCGCTCACCGACAGGACCGCTTGCGGGCCTACCGCGGTCAGCACGTCACGCTCGGGGTGCGTCCGGAGGACCTTCATCCCGCCGGCGGCAGCGACTCCCCCGACTACACCTTCGACTCCACGGTGGAAGTGGTGGAGCCGCTCGGCTCCGAGATCCTGCTCGACGTGAAGGCCAACACGAATGCCATGGTGGCCCGGGTGGACCCGACCGTGCGGGTGAAGGTGCACGAGAAGATCCGGCTGGCCCTCGATCCCGAACAGCTGCACTTCTTCGATCTGAAGACCGAAGTCGCTATCTAGGCGCCCGCGCCGGCCCTGCTCGACCGCTGTGCGCAGGTCGCTGATCGCGCTCGCGGGGACGTTGGTCGCGATCGCCTTGTTCACGGCCGGTCTGGCCTGGCTCCTCGATACCCCGACGCCGCCTGCCGGCGCCTCCCGGGGTGAGCGGCTCTATTACGCGTATTGCGTGACGTGTCACGGCACCGACGGCCGCGGCTCATGGCGGGCGCTGCTGTTCCTCATCCGGCCCGGCGACCTGGCCAACGCCACGCGCATGAGCCAGCACCCGGACCGCTATGTCTTCGACATCATCAAGCACGGCGGCGCCCCGCTCGGACGACCGGGAATGCCGGCCTTCGGCTACCACCTGAGCGACGCGGACATCAATGCGCTGGTCGGTTACGTGAGACGGCTGGCGACGAGACCTTGATGATGAACATGGGGGGCCCCGAAATGGCCCCATTCCCCCCATTTTGCGTGTCAATCGAGCCAGAG
>DASTFB010000027.1 GCA_035709005.1 Candidatus Methylomirabilota bacterium
GCCCACACGCCCTTGCCGCCGAGGCCACCCGCCTCGGCCCGGGTGATCTTGACCAGCGTCTCCTTGGGCACCGTGTTCACCGCGTGGTTGTCGGCCTCGCCGCCGAAGATGAAGCTCATTGACACCTTGGCCTTGTGGAACAGCGTGTCGGTCTGGTGCATCGGCATGTGCCAGTTGCGGGTGACCGATTGCTGCGAGCCGTATCGCAGATTGGCCTGATACCCGGTGTTCGCGGACAGGGCTCGCCCGTCCGGACGGGTCTCGTGCGCCCGGACGCTCTTCTCGGTGGCGATGAAGGGGGCGTGCTTCATCATCACGCAGTCGTAGGGATACGCGTGGTTGTACTTGACGCGCAGCATGCAGCGCGAGACGCGGTAGAAAAAATCCTCCGGCTTCGCCCCGAGGTACGGCCGGTCGGCCGGATTGGCGTCGACGTAGACGTAGTCGCCGTCGTTGATGCCCAGATCGCGGGCCGCCTGCGGGTTCATGTGCAGCTGGTGCTCGCCGACCGACGGCGCCCGCCGGTCGAGGCGATAGGGGTCGCCGAAATTCGAGTCGTAGAGCATGTGCCAGTCCACGTTCGACCAGCTGGAGTGGACGCGGTGGCGGGTCTTGGGCGTGAGGCAGTAGAAGCGGAAGCCCCGCTCCCACAGGAAGTTCTTCGTGCCCTTCACCTGGTTCCACGGCAGCTTCACGTTGCGGATCGTGCGCTCGTCCCAGTGCTCGGCCGTGAGCGGAATGCCGTAGTCCTCGGGGCGGATCAGCGGGTTCGACGACACGATGACGTTCGGGAGGTAGGGTGTGGCCTCCGGACCCTCACGGTGGACGATGAAATTCTCGCCGTACTCGATGGCCTCGGGGACATCGGCGTAGGCGTGCAGCCGCCCGGTGTCGGTGTGAAACGGCTCGCTGTCGTGGACCTGCTCCCAGAACGGGATGCGCGGGTAGGTGCGGAACAGCATCAAGGCGCCGCCGGGAGGCCCGTACTTGCCGGCCATGATGTCGGCCAGCCGGTAGCCCGCCGTGGTGGTGGACGTGTCGAGCAGGCGCTGGATGTAGACCTCACGCTTGCCCTCGAGCGCGAACTTGAAGTACTCGGCGAACCGCCGGTCCCCCGTCACGTCGGCGAGGGCCGCGGCGATGCCGGCCAGGATCATGAGATCGTCACGGCTGTCGAACACCGGGGGGATGCCGCCCTTCCAGATCTGCAGGAAGGGATTGGAGCAGCTCGCCGTGATCTCCAGCCCCTCGAACTCCAGCCAGCTGTTGGCCGGCAGCGCGATGTCGGCGTATTCGATGGACGCGGTCATCTGCAGATCGATCGCGCAGATCATCTCCACCTTGGGGTTCACGTTCTTGATGACGCCGTACGCCCACTTGGCGTTGTTGATCAGGTTGACGTTGGTGAACAGGATCGCCTTGGTCGGTGTCGGCATGTGGGTGTCGCCGGTGAAGTTGCGGCGGCCGAACTTCGGCGTGTCCACGATGAGGGCGAGATCGCCGTGGTTCCAGTACGCGGGCTCCTCGTCCTTGGTGTAGGCGTGCGTGGGCACGTCCCGGCCGTGGGCCTCGGGATCCAGATTGGGCCGGAACGGGTCCTCGGCCACCCAGCCCTTGAAGCCCGGGCCGGTCTGCCGGGAGCCCTGGAACAGGGCCGCTTTATAGTTGCCGGCCCACGTGTGACACCCCGCGCCGGGCCGGCCGAGATTCCCCGTCAGCATGAGAGGCAGGTAGGCGGCGCGGTTCATCTCCGTGGCGTGAAACCAGTGGTTGATGCCCTCCCCCTGGTGGATGGCCGCCGGCTTGATGGTGCCGAGGTCCTCGGCGAGACGGCGGACGAGGTCCTTCGGGGCGTGCGTGATCTCCGCGACGGTGTCGAGATCGTAGTCGGCCAGGTGAGTCTGATAGAGGGTCCACAGGGTGGCCACCTCGACCTCGGCGCCGTCGCGCAGCCGCACTTTCCACCGGCCCTGCAGTGCCGGCTCGATCCCCTGACCCTGACCCGCCATGCCGGCGCCGACGTCGTCCCGGGTGAGGGCGCGCATCGCCTTCGCGCGCTCGTCCCAGACCACGAAATCACCCAGCCGCGCGTGCTGCTCGGGGGTCAGGCCCTGGACCTTCATGGATGGGCCGTCCACGGCCAGCGTCGTCCGGTAGTCGGGGAAGATCTCATGGGCGCGCAACCGGCGCAGGGTGTCCGTCCGGATCAAGAGCGGGAAATCGGTGAAGGCCTTGATGAAGGCCTCGTCGTACCACCGGTGCTCGATCATCAGCCGGGTGACGCCGAGCCACAGGGCCGCGTCCGTCTGGGGCCGGATGGGAATCCAGTAGTCGGCCTTCGTCGAGGGGGGGCCGTACTCGGGCGCGATCACGACGATCTTGGCGCCGCGCTCCATGGTCTCGATGAACCAGTGGGAATCGGTGAGCTTGTTCTCCACCAGGTTCTTGCCGTCCATGATGATCAGCTTCGAGAAGCGCAGATCGTTGAAGTCGCAGTCGGAGGCCTGCAGGCCGTGCACCCACGGCTGACCCGGCGCCTGATCCCCGTGCCAGGTGTAGTTGGACCAGGTGCGCCCGGCTCTGGCCTCCGCGGGTCGGACGCCCCGGATGGCGGCATCGAGCAGGGCCAGCGAGTTGTTGAGGCGGTACATCCCGTACTTGCCGATGACCCCGAGCAGTCCCATGCCGCCCCGCATCTTCACGGTCCGCGTCCCCGCCCCGCCCATCGCCGCCACCATCTCCGGCTGGTAGCCCTGGGCCAGCAGGCGGGCCTTGCCCGCCTCGCCGCTGTAGCGCTCGGCGATCGCCACCAGCGCCCGGGCGATACAGCGGAAGGCGTCCTCCCAGGCGATCTGGACGAACTCGTCCTGTCCGCGGTTGTCGAACAGGTACTGGGCGCGGAGCTCGTCGGTCAGCTCCGGGAAGCCGGCGTCGGCCCACGCCTTCCAGCCTTTGCGGACGATGGGGTGCTTCAGCCGGTAGGGGCCGTAGAGCACCCGGTGGAACGTGTAGCCCTTGGCGCACTGGCGGGGATTCCAGTTCGCCGTCGCGTGGCGGCCGTCGAGGTCGGCGTAGGTCTGGTAGTCGTAGGTGTTGCCGAGCCGGGTGACGATGCCGTTGCGCACGAAGGCGCGGACTCGGCAGGCGTGCGTGTCGTTCGGCGAGCACACCCAGTCGAAGGTACGGTCGTAGCCGTACTGCTCGCGGTAGATGTTCTCCCAGTCGCGGGCGACCGATCCCGCGAGCGGATTCTGGTCGGGGTCGGCGGCGGCCAGCAGCCTCAGGGGCAGGCCAAGGTCCACCGCGGCCGCCGTTCCCGTCCCCACACCGAGCCAGCGAAGGAATTCGCGACGCCTCATCGCCATCTCCTGGGTTGTCCGGTCACTCGAGCAGCAGGTCCTGCCAGATCGTGATCGACTTCTTGCCGTCACGGTCACCGGCGCTGCCGTTCCAGACGGCAAAGCCCACTGGCACCGTCGCCCCCGGCCGGAGCGTCACCGCCTGCGGCCCTCGACCGGCGAGCGCGCGGCGCAGCATGACGCGATACGTGCCCGTGGCATACACGCCGCGGGCGTCCAGCGTCTGAAGGTCACGCGGGCGGGCGCGCAGCGTGCCGAACCCCTGGGCGACCAGGTCCTCCGCTGGGCTCTGGCGCAGAGGGTCGGAGACGATGTTGCCGGCGGCCCAGCCGGTGACGAAGAGCGGGTCGGAGCCCAGCGTGAGGGCGTGGCGTGTCGGCTGCTCCACCGCGGGAATCTTGGAGTTGGGGTAGGAGTCGATCCCGAGGTTCGGATAGACCTTCTCGAGGTCCTGGAAAGCCGGCTCCAGATCGGCCTGGCGCTCGGCCTTCCACATCCAGATGTTGACGGGCTGGCCGCGGCTTCCCATGGCGAAGAACGGCGGATCGGGCGTCAGCGAGAACTGCACGGCGACGGCGTCGCGGAAGTCCTGGGGCCGCATGGCCGTGTGGTCGTCAGTCGTGTCCGACCACACCAGCAGCAGCGCGAGCTGCTTGCCGTCGTGCAGTGCCCGGACCGTGATCTCCTCGGGCCGGTCGCTGCGCCACCAGAGCGGCATCAGGTGCAGGTTGACCGGCTGGGTCAGTCTCCAGTCCCCCGAGTCCGGGTGTTCGGGCAGGCGCTCGACCCGGCGCGCCACGATACGGAACTTGCGCATCTCCGCGCGCTGGCGCTGGTTGTCGCTCGACCACGATCGGATCAGGTTGACCAGGTGCCAGGCCTCGTCGCCGTAGGCCCAGTCGCTCATCGGCATCGGCGTGCCCGGAAGCCCGGCGACGATGCGGCGGTACAGATGCGCGGGATCCGGCGAGCCCTTGAACACGCCGGCCGTCAGATCGCGCGGACGACTGGGATAGCCGAGATCGTCCTTTTGGTCCTCGGCGCCGTCGCCCTTGCCGGTCGGGCCGTGGCACGAAGCGCAGGCGTCCGCGTACCGCTCGAGGGCCAGTGCACGCGCCTCGGCCGTGAAGGACGGTGCCGGTGGGACGCGGATGATACCCTGCCCGACCTGGCCTTCGCCCTGGGGATAGGCGGCCGGCGGCACCGTCCACGGCGTCGCCGCCAGGCTCTTGATGTAGTGCACGAGCCCCCAGCGTTCCTCCTCGCCCAGGTGCCCCCACGACGGCATCGCCGAGCCCGGCATCCCGCGGGAGATGGTGAGGTAGAGGTCCTCGTCGGTCGGCATACGCTCCCACGTCGAGACGAGGCGGTAGCTGGCGGCCGTGAAGTCGCGCGGCTTGGGGTAGAGCAGGTAGGCGGCCTCGCCGTCGCCACGGCCGCCGGCGCCGTGGCAGGCCGCACACTGCAGGTCGTAGAGCCGCTTGCCCAGGGCGAGCAGGTCCGACGTGGCCGCGCGAATCCGGGAGGGCGTGAGCGCGACGGGGAGCGGCTCACCGGACGACGGCGGAAGCGTCGGTAGGGGGCGGGCGGGGGTGGCCGTCAGGGCGCCGCCGGGCGACGGGGCGCGGGGACTCGACGGCAACAGCCCACACCCCGACCAGGCCAGCGCCACCAGCACCGACAACGGGACCACCAGCCACGTAGCCACCATCCCGGGCGCCTCCTTTGGCTCGAGGCTGCACCCGGTCGAGCCGGCTGGATATGACGCCCGTCATAATGTCGGGGCAGGACGTCAGGGGCCTTCGCGGGCGGCCCGGCGGAAGTCCTCGATCTGGGCGGGCAGGCCGAAGACCCGGACCCTGTCGCCCGGTCGGAGAATCGTGTCGGGCGCCGGGTGGAGCACGAAGTCCCCCGAGGCCCGGGTCAGCGCGACGACGGTGACGGCGAAGCGCTCGCGGATCCGGGCGTCGCGCAGGGACTGGTCCGTCAGCGACGAGTCTTCGAGGATCACGTCGGAGATCTCCGGCAGCGCTTCCCCCAGAGCCCCGCCGGGCGCCGCGTCTTCCATCGTGACCCGAAAGCGGTCCAGATAGGCGAGCACGCGGTCCCTCGGGAGCTGCAGGCGGCGCAGGGCGTGCCGGATGAGCGTGGCGGCCGCCTCGAACTCCGGCTGGATGATCTCCGTGGCGCCGGCCTTGATGAGGCGCTCGCCGTCGGAGACGTTGTGGGCGCGGGCCAGGATGGGGATGTGGAGATTGCGCGCCCTGATGCGGCGGACGGCCAGGTACGCCCCCTCGATCTCGGGCACGGCCAGGATGACCATGGCCGCCCGATCCACGCTCGCCGCCATCAGGATGTGGTCGCTGGAGGCGTCGCCGAACAGGCAGTGCACGCCCCGCCGGCGGACGTTCTTCACCACGTCGGGATCGAGGTCGATCGCGACGTACGGCGCCTGGAAGGTTTCCAGGGCCTCGGCCACCTGACTTCCGACCCGGCCGAAGCCGCACACGATGACGTGCCCGTCCAGGCCCCTGGCCCCCGTATCGCCGAGCGTCGGCTCGTGATCTCGAGCGACTCGGACCTTCTTGATCCAGCCGGGGAGGGTCCGGACGAGAAACGCATTGATCAGGATCGTGAGCATCGACGCGGCCAGGACGGCGTTGTACACGTCGGTTCCCACGTGCCCCGCCATCCGGGCGACCTGGATCAGGATGAACGAGAATTCGCCGATCTGCGTGAGCCCCAGGCCTACGAGGACCGCCGTCCAAAAGGGATGGCGGAACAGCAGCACCACGCCCGTCCAGATGATCAGCTTGCCGAGGACGACCAGCGTGACGATCACCCCGAGCAGGCGGGGGCTGTCGAACACCGCCCAGGGATTGATGAGGGCCCCGATGGTGACGAAGAAGAGGGCGACGAAGACGTCGCGGATGGGCAACAGGCGCGCCAGCGTCTCGTGGGCATAGTCAGAACCGCTGATCAGCAGGCCGGCCAGGAAGGCGCCCAGCGCGAGGGAGAGCCCGACCTCCTGGGTCACGGCGGCCGTGCCCAGCGCGATGGCCAGGGCCACGAGAAGGAACACCTCCTGGCTGCGCATGCGGACCACGTAGGTCAGGATGGGGGGAGCGACTCGGGCCGCCAGGTAGAAGACGGGCACGAGGATGGCGATCCCCAGGCCGAGCGCGGCGCCGATCGAGATCAGCCGGTCGGTGTCGAGAGCCCCCAGGCGGGGCACCAGCACGATGAGCACGACCACGGCGAGATCTTCGACCAGGGTGATGCCGATCATGATGCGGCCGTGGCGGCTGTGCAGCTCTCCCCGGTCGACGAGCAGGCGGGCCAGGACCATCGTGCTCGCCACCGACACCACCATGCCGACGACCATGCCCTGGATCACCGTCCAGCCCAACAGGCCGCCGACGGCCACGCCCAGCACCACCGAGAGAACGATCCCGAGCGGCCCGCCGACGATGGCGACCCACTTGACGCGCAGGAGGTCGCGCAGGGAGAACTCGATGCCGATCGAGAACATGAGGAGCACTACGCCGATCTCGGCGAACAGCTCGAAGGTGTGGATGTCGGAGACGGCCGGCCCCGGCGTCAGGGGGCTCAGGGCCACGCCGGCCACCACGTAGCCGAGGATCAGGGGCTGGTGGGCCAGCCGCGCCAGGATGGCGCCGAACACCGCGGCGACGAACACGAGGGCGAGATCGCGGAAAAATACCGGGTCGGCGACCATCGGGCAGTCACCATATCACGGAGCGCGCCCGGGTCCCGTGGCGTCCCGCTCGTAACGGCTGCCGGCGGAGGCCACTTATGGGTAAGAGAATGATGGTCGGGTCGGCGCTGCTGGCCACCGTGATCGGCGTGACGGCGATGGCCCCGAGGCCTGGGCGCAGGGGTTCGGGTCGGAGCGCAAGCTGGCGGAGAAGGACGGCAAGGGCCGGATCAGACTTCTTGTCGCCGCAGCAGGCGCGCGGCATCTACGCCCTGGGCGCCGACGGCGCGATCAAGGAGTGGCCCGGGAGCCGGGCCGGCTGGACGGCATCTACGAGATGGATGACGGGACGTTCCTGGTGACGGACTGAAACTCGGGATCTCTCTCACGGTAGAACCCGAAGACCGACATGGAGCCACTGGCCAAGGGCTTCAAGGGACAGGCCGACTTCTGCGTCGTCCGCGATGGCCAGGGGCTCATGGTCGTCGTGCCCGACCTGGTGAAGAGCGAGCTGCGGATGGTGCGACTGGCCCACTAGCCCGCGTTCGCGAGCCGTCACCGGGCTGCGATGCCGGCCGGCGCGCCGTCGAGCAGCCGCACCTCTTGCCGTAGGAGCGGCACGCCGATGCCGGCCGCTCCCAGGCGCTCCGTCAGCGCCTGGTAGAGCTCGGCCTCCGCGGGCACCACGTCGGGCACTCGCACCCAGGGATGAACGCCGAGCCGGACGCCGAGGGGCTCGATCTGGGCGGCGCCCAGACCGCTCGGCCAGATCGCCGGCCCACCAGGCGGCCAGAAAGCCGACGGCGAGGATGGCGAACGCCCGAGTACCTGGAACCCGTAGCGGATCACGAGGTCGATGATCAGGTCCTGCGCAGGCATGAGAGTCCCTCCCTGGTCGTTCCGGTCACCGCTTGCCGAAGACCTCTTTGAGGAGCTCGGTCGTGCGGGCCGCAGGCTCGAGGCGAATCTGCCGCTCCTGCTCCCCGAGCACGTGGAAGAGCCCGTCGAGCGCCTTGTCCGTCACGTAGCCGTCGACGTCGAACGCCTGGGTCTTGACGAAGGGGAGGGCCTCGAAGCGCCCGACGAGCTCCTGGTAGCGTCGAGTCACCCCCACCTCGTTCATCGAATGGCTGATCACAGGC
>DASTFB010000028.1 GCA_035709005.1 Candidatus Methylomirabilota bacterium
CAGATGAAGGCGCGCATGGACGCCGAGGGGCTGCCCTACGGCGAGCGCACGATGACCTACAACAGCCGCCTGGCCCAGGAGCTGGGCAAGTGGGCCGACACCCAGCCGGGCGGCGAGGCCCTGCACGACGTCCTGTTCCGCGCCTACTTCGTGGAGGCCCGCGACATCTCCCGGCCCGAGGTGCTGCTGGACATCGTCCGCCAGACGGGCCTGCCGGTGGATGCCGCCCGCGAGGTGCTGGAACGGCGGACGTTCAAGGACGCCGTCGACGCGGACTGGGAGCTCTCGCGCGAGTACGGGATCACCGGGGTGCCCACGTTCGTGGCCGGCCGGTACGCCGTGGTCGGCGCCCAGCCTTACGAGGTGCTGGCGCAGCTCGTGCGGAAGGCCGCCGCCGAAGCCGAACCCGGCACCTGAGGGCTACTCCGGCACGAGGGCGGCGGCGGCCACCGCCTCGTCAAGCTCCAGGCCGAGGCCCGGCGTGTCGGGCGGAACGAGGAAGATCCCTTCGGGCGTGGTCTCCTCGCGCAGGAGCGGTCCCCGGAACAGTCGGCTCTGGAACTCCAACAGCGGATTGTCCGGCATGAAGTACTCGATCCACTTCACGTTGGGCAGCCCGGCGGCCAGATGGATGTGGACCATCTGTAGATTCCACGGGGACACCGGCACGCTCGCCTGCGTGGCCAGGGCGTGGATGCGCAGCCAGTCGGTGATGCCCCCCGTGATCGCGGCGTTGGGCTGGACGATGTCGACGGCGCCCTGCTCGATGAGCTGGCGGAACTCCGGCACGCCCACGTGCTGCTCGCCGCCGACGATGTAGGTGTGCCCAGCGCGCTGGCGGATCCGGACGTAGCCCGGGATGTCCTCGGGCGGCACCGGCTCCTCCAGCCAGTACACGTCGTAGCGCTCCCAGCGCCGGAGCTGCTGGATCGCGGTGTCGACGTCCCAGGTGCCGTTGACGTCGACCATGATCTTCACGTTCGGCCCGACCGCCTCGCGGACGTGCTTCACGCGCTCGGTCGCCTCCTGCAGCGACACGTAGGTGGCCGTGCCCCGGATCTTGAGCGCGGTGTGGCCGCGCTTGACGTACTCGACGGCCTTCTCGGCCAGCCGGTCGGGCGGCAGGTGGTGCGCGCAGTTCGCATAGGTCGCGACGCGGCTGCGCCGGTCTCCCAGCAGCGCCGACACCGGCGCGTTCATGAGCTTGCCCTTGATGTCCCAGAGGGCGAAGTCGATGGCGGCGAGGCAGGTGCGGACCAGGCCCTCGCCGCCCCGGCGCGGGATGGCCTCGTCGTGCATGCGCCGCCAGAGCCGCCCGGTGAGGAGGGGATCCTCGCCAATCACCACGGCCTTCAAGTTCCGGCGGATCAGGCTCGCCACGATGTCGCTGGTGGCGGTCGCGGCGCTGACGAACCCCGTTCCCGTCACGCCGGCGTCGGTCTGGACCTGCACGATCTGGATGCCGCCGGGATCGGTCCGGGGCGTACGCGAGGCGCTGTACCGCTTGACGGTGACGTCGGTGATCTTCATGGCTGAGGATCCTAGCCGCTCTCGGGCCGGGGCTGCAATCGAGCGCGCTCGCGGGGCAACCCGGCGGCGAGCAAGATGCCCAGGACATTGCCGACGGCGCCGATCAGGATCGCGGTGCCGTAGCTCTGGGTCAGGTCGAACAGGCGCCCGGCCGCGACCGGCAGGACGATGGCGGCGGCACACCAGGCCAGGTAGATGCGGCTGGCCACCAGGCCATAGAGCGCGCGTCTCCAGTAGACGGCCATCGCCGCCGCGGTGACGCCGGAGATCAGGCCGTACCCCAGCCCCACGAGCGTCAGGGCGAGGACCGAGACCTGCGGCCCTGGCCACAGCGTCAAGGCCACGTTGCCGGCGAGCGCGATGGCGTGGGCGCCGGCTGCCACGGCGGGAATGCTGAGCCAGTCGACCATCCAGCCGCCGCCCACGCGGGCGGCGGCGATGCTGCCGGCGATGAACGTGGTGCCGTAGACGGCCAGCCGGGTGGCGCCGCCGTAGGCGGTGATGATGCCGGCGGCCTGGCTGAGCACCATGAGCCCGGCCGACGCCGCCAGGAAGAAGACCACCCACAGGCGCCAGAACACGGCCCGGCGTTGCTCGGCCGCGTCCGCCGCGGCGCTGGCCGACGCTGCCGTCAGCGTCACTCCGGAGCGGGCGATCAGCCACGCGCCGATCATTCCGGTGACAGCCAGCACCGCGGCCAGCCCGCCCAGGGTGGCCCGCACGCCGTAGTCGCGAATGGCCCACCCGAAGAGCGGCGCGGCGATCATGGCGCCCGCCGGGTACAGCGCGACGATGTACCCGTTGACCAGGCCCTGGCGCCGCGTCACCGCCAGGTTCACCGCCTGCTGCATGAGGATGTAGGCGGCGCCACCCCCGGCGCCGAAGAGCACGCCGTAGCCGAGCGCCAGTCGGGTCAGCCCGTCGGCCGTGGCGGCGAGCGCGATGCCCAGGCTGCTGGCCGCCGCGCAGGCCGCCACCAGGACGGCGGTCGCCGCGGCGCCGTAGACGTAAGGCGCCAGGTTCATGCCGGCGCCGAAGCCGACGGTGGCCAGGCCGAAGACGAAGGCGAGCTCGGCGCGGCTCAGCCCCAGCAGCGCCTCCAGCGGCTGCAGGAACACGCTGAACGCGTAGAGCGATCCGAGGGGGGCATTGAGCGCGGTGGCGGCGGCGAGGGCGCGCCACGCACTCGGCGGGGGGCCGATGCTCAGCCCTCGGGAACGACGGAGTAGACGTGCACGGGCTGCGCGCGGGTCTTGAGTTGTACAGGACCGTGATCCTTCACGCGGACGCCGGCGCTCAACCGGGCGCGCGTACTCCCGTCGATCAGGATCGGCTGTCCGAGCACCTTTGTGTGAGTCTCCAGGTGAGCGGCGAGATTGACAGTGTCCCCCACGCACGTGTAGGTGACCCGCCGCTCGGTACCGGTGTACCCGGCGATCACTTGCCCGGACGCGATCCCGATCCCGATCCGGATCTCCGGCTTGCCCCGCTCGGCCTGCTCGCGGTCAAAGCCCGCGATCAGCTCCAGCATCTCCAGGGCCGCGCGCACCGCCCGCTCCGCGTGGTCGGGGCGGGGCAGCGGAGCGCCGAACACGGCCATCAAGCCGTCGCCCAGCATCTGATTGACGATGCCGCTCTGGCCGCCGATGGCGTCGAACATCAGGGTGTAGTAGCTGTTGAGCAGATCGATCGTCTCCGCCGGGGGCAGGGACTCCGCCAGGCTCGTGAACGAGCGGATGTCGGAGAACATCACGGTGGCGTCGACGTGTTTGCCCCCGAGGGCGAAGCCCGTCTCCAGCAGCTCCTCGGCCACCTCGGCCGTGGCGAACTTCCTGAACAGCTCCCGGTGCTGGTCCCGCAGGCGCTTCTTCTCCAGGCTGGCCGTGACCCGGGCCCGGAGCAGCACCGCGTTCACCGGCTTGAACAGGTAGTCCTCGGCGCCCATCTCGATGCACCGCGCCACGCTGTCGACCTCGTCCACCGACGACATCATGACGACGGGAATGTCGCGCAGCTTGGGATCGGCCCGGAGCGCCTCGAGCGTCTGGTAGCCGTTCATCTCGGGCATCTCGATGTCGAGCAGCACGAGGTCGGGGGGGCGGTTGCGGAGCGCCTCCAGCGCTTGTCGTCCGTTCTCCGCGAAGGCCACACGGTGTCCGAGCTGCTCCAGCGTCCTGGCCACGAGTAGCCGGTTGACCCGGTTGTCGTCGACGACCAGCAGATCGCCGCTGCCGCCGTTACGCCCCGGACTCACGTTCGACCTCCCTGAGCGCCCGGACGACTCGCTCGCACTCCCCGGCCAGCCGCTCGACCCGGGGGCCCGCGCCCTCCAGGCTGCCGGACTTGGCCAGGGCCTCGAGGTCCCTGGCGAGGTTGGACAGCGTCAGCGCGCCGAAGCTGGCGGCATTGGACTTGAGCGAGTGTGCGGCGCGCCGGAAGGAGTCGGTGTCCTTCGCGGTAAGGGCGCGACGCATCGTCCCCACCATCTCCTGGGAGTCCTCCACGAAGGTGGGCAGCAGCTCTTCGAGGAAGCTCGCGCCCATGCTCACTCGCAGGCGTTCCAGCGCCTCGGGGTCCAGCACCGGTGTCGAGGGCCCGTCGGCAGCAGCCCGGTCTGGACGGGCGCTCGCGCCCGGCCCTCCGGCGCGGATCGCCTCCGTCCCGCGCACAGCGCTGCGCTCGAGCGCGGTCACCAGCTCGTCCACGCGGATCGGCTTGCTCAGGTAATCGTCCATTCCCGCGGCCAGGCACAGCTCGCGGTCGCCCTGCAACGCGTTGGCCGTCATCGCCACGATCCGCGGGCGCCGGTCGCCGGGCCAGCGTCGGTTGATCTCGCGGGAGGCCTCGAGCCCGTCCATCTCGGGCATCTGGACGTCCATCAGCACGAGGTCGTACGGCTGCCGCTCGACGGCCTCCACGGCTTCGAGCCCGTTGGCGGCGATGTCCGCGCGGTACCCCATCTGCTCGAGCAGGCGAAGGGCCAGCTTCTGGTTCACGACGTTGTCCTCGGCCAGGAGGATCCGGAGCGGGTGACGCTGCGCCATCTCGGAATCGAGCTCGACCCGGGACGGCGTCCGTTTCTCCACGCGGGTCGGTTGGCCGACGAGGGCCGCGGCCAGCGCGTCGAAGAGCTGCGATGGCTTGATGGGCTTGGTCAGGTGGGCCGCGAAGCCCACGCTCTCGGCGCCCGCCTCGCGGCGGCCCAGCGAGGTGAAGAGCAGCAGGGGCAGGGTGGCCACCGTGCGCTGCTCGCGGATCGCACGGGCCAGCGCGACGCCGTCCAGCTCGGGCATGTGCATGTCGAGGATTCCCGCGTCGAAGGGCTCGCCGGCCTGAATCCAGGCGAGGGCCTCGCGCGGCGAGCCGGTCATCCGCACCGCCATGCCCCAGGTGTCGAGGTACGCGGCGAGGATGCGGCGGTTGGTCTCGTTATCGTCCACTACCAGCACACGCTTGCCGTCGAGCGAGGGCTGCGTTCCCCGCAGCTCCCGGCGCGGAGGCACAGCGCTCTCAGCTGAGGGCGCGCGCACGGTGAACCGGAACTCCGAGCCGTGCCCCTCACGGCTGTCCACGCTCATCGTTCCGCCCATCAACTCGGTCAGCCGCTTGCTGATGGCCAGGCCCAGGCCAGTGCCGCCGTACTTCCGGGCCGTGGAGACGTCGACCTGGCTGAACGACTCGAACAGGCGCTCGATCCGGTCCGTGGGGATGCCGATGCCGGTGTCGCGGACGGAGAAGGTCAGCTCGTAG
>DASTFB010000029.1 GCA_035709005.1 Candidatus Methylomirabilota bacterium
GACCACGAGGGCGGCGGCGATGAGCGCGCATTCGTTTCCCATCTACGGTGCCGGCGTCGTCAGCGTCGCAGGGAAACGGGTCTCACGGAGGTCACCACCCCCCGCTCCCCCTGAACCACGGCGCGGCGCCGGCGCCTCCACTCGGCCTCGGCCGCCGCTGAGCGGCGGCCTCGCCTTCGCGCTCAGGCTTCGGCGGCTGGTATTGCCCACGGGCCCGGTGCTTCTTCGTCATCGGGCTTCGGGTAAGCTCGCGAGCATGCGTGGGGGGGTGTTGCGGCTCAGGAGGGGGCGAGAGGGGCGGGCGCGGGTGCATCCGTGGATCTTCAAGGGCGATGTCGCCGACGTGGGGGGCGCTGGAGCCGGCGACGCGGTCACGGTCGTCGATTCGAGCGGACGCTTCGTGGGTCGGGGATTCTACAACCCCGGGCCCGCCCTCTGCTGCCGCGTCGTCACGTGGCAGGACGAGGCGCTCGATGGCGAGCTCCTTCACCGCCGGATCGAAACGGCCGTCGCGCTGCGTGGGGGCGCGGCAGGGCCGACGCTGGGCCGCCTCGTCTGGAGCGAGGCCGACGGCCTGCCTGGGTTCGTCGCCGATCGCTACGGCCCGGTCCTCGTCATCCAGTGCTCGACGCTCGCCATCGCGCAACGCCGCCGGGAGCTCGCGCGGGCCCTGCGCGCCGCCGTGGGACCGCTGCCCGTGTTCTGCGCCGACGACCCGACGCCCGGGCGCCTGGAGGGCTTCGAGCCGGAGCGCGGCTGGCTCGGCGAGCCGGGGCCGCCCGACGTCGTCGTGCAGGCCGGAGCCGTCCGCCTCGTCGTCAGGTTCGGGACCGGCCACAAGACCGGGCTCTACCTCGACCAGCGCGACAACTACCCGCGCGTGGCGGAGCTGGCTGCCGGGCGGGACGTCCTCGATGCCTTCTGTTACACCGCCGCCTTCGCCTGCCACGCGCTGCTGGCCGGCGCCGGCCATGCGGTCTGCATCGAGTCCTCGCCCGAAGCCAGCGCCGGCGCCCGGGAGAACCTCGCCCTGAACGGCGTGGCCGACCGCGCCGAGCTCGTCGCGGCCAACGCCTTCGACGAGCTGCGCCGGCTGGACCGTGCGAACGCCCGCTTCGGCCTGGTGGTGCTGGACCCGCCGCCGTTCGCTCCCGGCCGCCGCACGCTGCCGGCCGCCGCCCGGGGCTACAAGGAGATCAATCTGCGCGCGATGCGGTTGCTGGAGCCGGGCGGCCGGCTGGCGACCTTCTCGTGCTCGCACCACGTCTCCACGACGTTCTTCGAGGAGATCTGCCGAGAGGCGGCGACGGATGCCGGAGTCCGGCTGCGGGTGCTGGCCAGGCTCGGGCCACCGGCTGACCATCCTGTGCTCCTCACCGTGCCGCAGACCAACTACCTCAAAGGCCTCCTGCTCGAGGCGGTGTAGCCGCCGGCCCGGTCACCAGCTCCGGGTCTCGCCGTGCCGGAGCACCCACACGCGCTCGGGACCCAGCCCGCGACGACCGCTCTCCGCGGCCAGACGCCGGGGCGGCTCGTCGAGAGGCTCCTCGGCGAGGTCGAAGGTGCCCCAGTGAATCGGCACGAAGGCCCGCGCGCCGATGTCCTCGAAGACGTCGAGCGCCTCTTCCGGCGTCGTGTGCGCGGCACGCATGATGATGGGGGGCAGGTACGCCCCGATGGGGACGGCCGCCAGGTCGAACGGCCCGGCTCGCCGGCGGATCTCCTTGAAGACGCCGGCATAGGCCGTGTCGCCCGCGAAGAACAGGCGCCGGTCCCGGCCGGCGATGGCCCATCCGCTCCACAGGCGACGATTCCGGTCCCAGAGGCCGCGCCCCGAGAAGTGCTGGGCCGGCACGCAGGTGATGGTCAGCCCGTCCTCGGTGCGCCGGTCCCACCAGTCCATCTCCGCCACGTCCGTGATGCCGAGGCCGGCGAGCCACGTCTCGACCCCGAGCGGCACGATGAACCGAGGACGATGCTCGGCGGCCAGGCGGCGGACGGTCGCCACGTCCAGGTGGTCGTAGTGATCGTGGGAGATGAGCACCAGGTGGATGGGCGGAAGGTCCTCGAAGCGAAGACCCGGGGGAGTGACGCGCCGGGGGCCCCCGAAGCTCACCGGGCTGGCCCGTTCCGACCACTGGGGGTCCGTGAGCACGTTGACGCCGTCGAGCTGCACGAGCAGGGTGGCGTGGCCGACCCAGGTCACGGTCGGCCGGGTGCGGTTGCTCCGCAGCGCCGCACCATCGTTGGCGACACGGGGAAGCTCGATCGCCCGCGGGCTGAACGTGCTCGACCAGATCCGGCTCACCACGAAGCGGGCGCGGACCCACGTGCTCGCCGGCTCATGCGTCGTGACCGGGTTGGCGAAGCCGCGCTCACGATGGTGGGCGGGCGCACCTGCGATCGGGCCGCCCACGTGGCCGCAACCGGCGGCGAGGACAGCGCCCAGCAGCCCGGCCAGCGCGGCGCGGCGCACGGGCTCAGCCGCGGGGCTCGCCGACGGGCAGCTCGACGACGAAGGCCGCCCCGCCCCCGGGACGATTCTGCGCCCGGAGCCGGCCGCGATGCTCGCTCACGATGCCGTAGGAGACGCTGAGGCCCAGGCCGGAGCCGTGCCCGGCGGGCTTGGTCGTGAAGAACGGGTCGAAGATCTTCGGCAGCACGTTGGGATGGATCCCCGGGCCGGTGTCCAGGACCTCGATCACCGCCCACTGCTTGCTGGCCCGGACCCGGAGGGTCAGGATCCGCTTGCCCGCGTGGCCGGCCAGCGCCTGGTGAGCGTTCTGGACCAGGTTGAGCAGCACCTGCTGGATCTGGTTGGCGTCCGCGTACACGGCGGGGCAGGCGCCCAGATCGGTGACCACCCGGATGTTGTCCTGGTCGAGCTGGTAGGCCTTGAGGTCGAGCACCCGCTTCACCTGGTCGACCAGCGAGCAGGGGCGGCGCTCGGGGGTCGAATGGCGCGCGAAGGTCAGCAGATTCTGGACGATGCGGGCCGCCCGCGTGGTCTCCTCGGAGATGATCTGGACCCGCTCGCGCGCCGCCGGAGAGAGCTCGCCGGCGCGGGCCAGCAGGTGCGCCTGACCGAGGATCGTGGTGAGGGGATTGTTGATCTCGTGGGCCACGCCGGAAGCCAGCTCGCCCACCGCCGACAGCTTCTCGGCGTGGATCAGCTGGCTCTGGGTGAGCTTGAGCTCGTCGAGCTGGTGCCGGGTCTCGGAATAGAGCCGCGCGTTGTCCACGGCGATGCCGATCTGATGCGCGGTCGCCTGCACCAGCGCCACCTCCCGCTCGTCGAACTGCTCGGCGGTCCGGCGGCCGAGGGACAGCGTGCCCAGGATGCGGCCGCGGCTCCGGATGGGCACGCACACGAACCCGCGGATCCTCGCGGAGCGCACGGCCACGCGTGCCGGGGGAAACAGATCGGAGGCCCCCATGACGTCGGGGACACAGACCGCCTCACCGGTGGTCGCGACCTTGCCGATCAGCCCCTCGCCCACGGGGAGCCGGCGATTGACTTCGCGCAGGGCGGGCGACATGCCTCGCTCGCCCTGCAGCACCAGCCACTGCCCGTCCTCGGAAACGAGGTGCAGGCTGGAGACCTCGTGTCCGGTGACCTGGGTCAGCGCCTCCACGGCCGTCCGCACCACCTCGTCGACGTCCAGGCTGCGGCTGACCGTTTCCGCGACGGTGTGCAGGATCGAGAAGAAGGGGTCGACGGCGGCGCCTCAGCTTCCGGCCGGCAGGCTCAGGACGAACTCCGCGCCTGGCACCCCGGCCTCCACCAGGCGGACCGCGCCCCCATGGGCGGCGGCGATCGTCTGCGCGATGCAGAGTCCCAGCCCCGCCGCGCCCCGCCGGGTGGAGACGAACGCCTCGAAGATTCGCGCGGCGTCCTCCCGGGGCACGCCGGGGCCGCCGTCGGCGACGCTCACCTCGACGCCGTTCGGGCTCCGGCGGACGCCGATGCGCACACGGCCACCGTCCGGCATGGCGTCGATGGCGTTATGGAGGACCTGGGCCAGCGCGGTCTGGATCTGCAGCCGGTCGGCCGTCACCGTCGGCACGTCCGGACCGACCTCGACCTCGACCGACACCCCGGAGCTCTGCAGCCGACCCTGCAGCGCGCTCAGCACGTGCTGCACGAGCTCGGCCAGGTCCACGGGTCCGAGCTGCGGCGGGCGCGGGCGCGCGAAGCTCGAGAGGTTGTCGACGATCCTCGAGGCGCGCAGGGCTTGCTCCTCGATGGCGGAGAGCGTGTAGACGAGCTTGTCGTTGTCGACGGGCTTGCCGACCCTGAGCCCCAGCTGCAGGAGCTGGACTCGAGCCAGGATCACCGCCAGCGGGTTGCGCAGCTCGTGGGACACGCTGGCGGCCAGGCGGGTGACGAGGGAGCCATCTTCGGGCGCGCCCGCCCCCGGGGCGTCGCGGGGCCCAGCCGGAGCGCCGCCCGGGGCCTCCACGCTCATCACGAGAACTATTCTAGCCGGTCAGTTGCCGGCCCTGGCAGAGACGTGTGCGACGACCTGCCGTAGCGCTTCGTCCAGCCGATTCGCGTCCTTGGCCCCGCCCTGGGCGAGATCGGGCCGCCCCCCGCCGGTGCCGCCCGCCGCCCTGGCGACCTCCTGCATGAGCTTGCCGGCCTGGACGCGCGAGGTCAGGTCCTTGGTGACCCCCGAGACCAGGGAGACCTTGCCACCGGCCACCCCGCCGACAAACACGACGCCCGAGCCGAGCCGCTCGCGGACGCGGTCGACCACGGCCCGGAGCCCGTCGGCATCCAGGCCGTCCAGGCGCGCCACCACGACGGCGATGCCGTTGACCTGACGGGCCTGCGCCACCAGCTCGTCGGCCCGGCCGCGGGCCAGCCGAGCTTCCAGCTCGGCCAGCTGCTTCTCGAGGGCCCGCTGACTCTCCACGAGCTGACGCAGGCGCTGGGGCACGTCGCCGGGCGCGATCTTGAGGATCTCGGCCGCCTCGCGAAGGGCCCGCTCCTGACGCGCCACCGCGGCCAGCGCCGCGGGGCCCGCCACGGCCTCCACCCGCCGCACCCCCGAGGCCACCGCGCCCTCCGTCGTGATCTTGAGCAGGCCCAGCTGGCCCGTCTGATCCAGGTGGGTGCCGCCACACAGCTCGACCGAGAAGTCGCCGATCCTGATCACGCGCACCCGGCTGCCGTACTTCTCGCCGAAGAGGGCCAGCGCCCCGGCGCGCAGGGCCTCGTTCAGGTCCATCTCCTCGTGCCGCACGGCGAGGTTGGCCTGCACCTGCTCGTTGACGAGCCCCTCGATCTGCTCGACCTCGGGGTCGCGCAGCGCGGTGCCGTGGGAGAAGTCGAAGCGGAGGTGATCCGGAGCCACCAGCGAGCCGGCCTGGGCGACGTGGGTGCCGAGGACCTTGCGCAGGGCCGCGTGGAGCAGGTGCGTGCCGGTGTGGTGCTGGCGCAGCCCCTGGCGCCGCGGCGACTCGACACTGACCGCCACGTCCTCCCCTTCCCGGAATCCGCCCGCGCGCACGCGCACTCGGTGGACGACGAGCTTGGCGCCGCGGTGGTACGTGTCGACGATCTCGCCGCGCCCCGCGCGCCCCACCAGGGTGCCGGTGTCGCCCACCTGGCCGCCGGACTCGGCGTAGGCGGGCGTGCGGTCCAGGATGACCTCGACCTCGTCGCCCTCCACCGCCTCGCGGACCCGGCGGGGCCCCCGCTGGCCGACGTCCACCAGCGCGAGGATCCGCCCCGGCGCGGTGAGCGTGTCGTAGCCCACGAACTCCACGGCCGGGACCTCGGCCACGAGCTGCTGGTACAGGTGGGCCCCCTCGCCGTCGTCCGCTCCGAACGCCGCGCTCGCCCGCGCCCGATCCCGCTGGGCCGTCATCTCGGCGTCGTAGGCCCCCTCGGTCTCGTCCGTCACCCGCCAGCCTTTGTCCTCGAAGATCTCCTCGGCGAGATCGCGCGGGAAGCCGTGGGTGTCGTACAGCTTGAACAGAAACCGCCCGTCGAGCACGAGGGGACTGGTGCCACCCTTGTTCGCCTGATCGTATTCCTCGATGAGGCGCATGCCCGTGTCCAGGGTCTCGGCGAAGCGCTCCTCCTCGCCACGCACGACGTCCTCGATGCGGCGGCGCTCACCGGCGAGCTCCGGGTAGGCTGCCTGCATCAGCTCGGTCACCCAGTGCACCGTGCGGTAGAGGAAGGGCTCCTGCAGGCCGAGCAGGCGCCCGTGGCGCATGGCGCGCCGCATGATCCGGCGCAGCACGTAGCCGCGCCATTCGTTGGAGGGCGTGACGCCGTCGCCGATGAGGAACGTGGTGGCGCGCGCGTGGTCGGCGATGACGCGCATGGACACGTCGTCGTCCTCGCGCACGCGGTAGCGCCGGCCCGACAGGTCGGCGACCCGGCTCACCAGGGGCCACAGCAGGTCGGTCTCGAAGTTCGACGCCTTGCCCTGCAGCACGGCCGCGACCCGCTCCAGGCCCATTCCCGTATCGATGGACGGCTGCGGCAGCGGGGTGAGCCGGCCGGCGGCGTCGCGGTTGAACTGCATGAACACCAGGTTCCAGACCTCCAGCCAGCGGTCGCACTCGCAGGCCGGTCCCTGGCAAGGCCGGCCCGCCGCGACCTCCGCGCAGGGCAAGTGATCGCCCTGGTGAAAGTGGACCTCCGAGCAGGGGCCGCACGGCCCGGTGTCGCCCATGGCCCAGAAGTTGTCCTTCTCGCCCAGGCGGAGGATCCGGTCGTCGCCGAGGCCGGCGATCTTCTTCCACAGGGCGGCGGCGTCATCGTCGTCCGTGAAGACGGTGGCGCTCAGCCGGCGCGGGTCGATGCCGAGCTCGCGGGTCAGCAACTCCCAGGCGAAGGCGATGGCCTCGGCCTTGAAGTAGTCGCCGAAGGAGAAGTTGCCGAGCATCTCGAAGAACGTGTGGTGGCGGGCGGTGCGGCCCACATTTTCGAGATCATTGTGCTTGCCGCCGGCCCGCACGCACTTCTGGCAGGAGGTGGCCCGCCGGTAGTCCCGCCGCTCCTCGCCCAGGAAGACGCGCTTGAACTGCACCATGCCGGCGTTGGTGAACAACAGGGTGGGGTCGTCGCCGGGCACGAGCGATGACGACGGCACGCGTGTGTGGCCGCGGCCTTCGAAATAGCGGACAAACGTCTCGCGCAGTCGATCGCCCGTCATGAGGCAATCATTGTAGCATCCGGCTCACGGCGCCCGGCCGCCGGTCAGCTCGCGCACCACGCGGGCGACGACCTCGGCGCGGTGGCCACGGCGCGCCAGGTAGTCGGCCAGCCGGGCGCTGGCGCGGTCGGGGCGCGAGCGGCGGAGCACGGCCAGACGCCGCCGGGCCAGGACCCGCGCCTGCTCCAGCTCCGTGTCGGCGTCGAGCGCGGTCAGGGCCGCGTCGACCACCGCGGGGGTCACGCCGTGGGCCCGCAGCTCGGCCCGCAGGCGAGCCGGACCGTATCCCCGCCCGCCGCGCGCTTCGACCCAGCGCCGGGCGAAGGCGGCGTCGTCCAGGTAGCCACGACCGGTGAGCTCGGCGACGACGGCCTCGGCGACGTCCAGCGGCGCCCCCCGCCTGACGAGGCGGCGGTTCAGGTCGGCGCGGGTCCAGGGATGGCGGGAGATCAGATCGGCCGCCGCCCGGCGCGCCGCGGGGACATCCAGCGGGCGGCGGGGCTTACCTATCGCTTGCGGAACGGGCTCGCGCCCGCGCCGGGAGCGGGCCCGCCGCCCGGCCCCGGAAGGCCCGGCGCCGGCTTCTTCTGGTCGCCCTCGAACGTCAACTCACCGGTCGAGAAGATGCCGCGCACCTTGAGGTCGAAGTCGTCGGCGTTGGTGGCGGCTTCCCGGGCCGTCTCGTAGGAGATGATCCCGTCGCGGTAGAGCTTGAGCAGGCACTGGTCGAAGGTCTGCATGCCGTACTGCGCGGTGCCCTGGGCGATGTAGGCCGGAATCTCGGCCGTGCGCTTGGCCTCCCGGATGCAGTCCTTGATGAGGGCGGTGCCGATCATGACCTCCACCGCCGGCACCCGCCCGTCGCCCCCGATGGTGGGCACCAGCCGCTGGGAGAGGACGCCCACGATGACGGCGGCGAGCTGGTCACGGATCTGCTGCTCCTGGTGCGGCGGGAACGTGCCGATGATGCGGTTCACCGTTTCCGTCGCGTTCAGGGTGTGCAGGGTGGAGAGCACGAGGTGGCCCGTCTCGGCGGCGTGCAGGGCCACCGACATGGTCTCGGGGTCGCGCATCTCACCGACCAGGATGACGTCGGGGTCCTCGCGCAGCGCCGCGCGCAGCGCGATGGCGAAGTTGGTCGAGTCGTGGCCGATCTCGCGCTGGCTGACCACGCAGTTGATGTCCTCGTGGGCGAACTCGATGGGATCCTCGATGGTGATGATGTGATCGTTCCGGCTCCGGTTGATGAAGTCGATCATCGCGGCCAGCGTCGTCGACTTGCCGGACCCGGTGATGCCGGTGACGAGGATCATCCCGCGCCGCTCCATGGAGAGCTTCTCCAGCACCGGGGGCAGGTTCAGCTCCTCGAAGCGCGGCTTGCGGGTGGGAATCGCCCGCATGACGGAGCGGATCTGGCCCGTCGACAGGAACATGTTGACGCGGAAGCGGCCGTGGTCCCGGACGGCGTAGGCCACATCGATCTCGCGGCCGTCCTTGAGCTGGCCGTACAGGCGCTCGGGCAGGACGCGCCGGGCCACCCCTTCCATGTCCGCGGCGGTGACGACACCCAGGTCGGGCCGGGGCACCAGCCGGCCGTGGACGCGGAAGATGGGGGGCGAGTTCGGCTTGAGGTGCAGGTCGGAGGCGCCCTCCGTGACGCTGGCGACGAGGAGCGTGTCGAGGTCCACAGGTCCTCCCTACTTGACCGCGGCAGGCACGCGCAGGCCCAGGGTCTCCCGGATCTTTGACTCCAGGTCGGCGAGGACCGCCGGGTTGTCCTGCAACCACTTCTTGGCGTTCTCGCGACCCTGCCCGATTCGCTCGTTCTTGTAGGTGTACCAGGTGCCGGACTTCTCGATGACCTCCTGCTCGACGCCGGTGTCGAGGATCATGCCGGCCTTGGAGATCCCCTCGCCGTAGATCATGTCGAACTCGGCCTCCCGGAACGGCGGGGCCAGCTTGTTCTTGACCACCTTGGCCTTGGTCCGGACGCCGATCGAGTCCGTGCCCTGCTTGATCGCGTCTTGACGGCGCACGTCGATGCGCACCGAGGCATAGAACTTCAGCGCGCGCCCGCCCGGCGTGGTCTCCGGGGAGTTGTGGACGACAACGCCGTCCACCAGGTAGGTGTGGTGGCCCTCGATCTCCAGGTCGAACCGGTGTGAACGTCGCTTGTTGGCCTTGATGTAGCGCTGGAGGATCCGAACCGGAACGGCGCGCATGATGCGGCGACCAGCAAGAGATTCGCTCAACACCTCGGGATGCCAGGCAAAACGGCCTCGCAGGCTCTGATGCAGCTTGTAGTCAACGCAGGGATGAAGATATGGGGCGATCAACGCCTGAAACCGGGCGGTCTGTTCGGCATTAAACCGGAAACGAACACCATCGTCGCTCGGTTCACCGATCCCAAGCCGTGCCATGGTTTCACATACAACTCGGCGTGATTCCCCCTTCAGGGACTTGTTGCAGATCAGCGCCTTACCCTTACCCCACCGAGCATGGCTTCCTTCGTATGCACCGTCATCGCCGTACCACACAGCTAGGCCTCGTGGATCGAGCTGCCGAAGAGCCGCGCTTGTTGCTATCCGCTGCCCATCTTCGTCGTAGAGGTGGCGCCGGAGGTCGGCGACCGCCGGCGACGCCAACGTACTGAAACCGTACCCATTACCGACCCTGCCGATGGGGCGAGAGAACGGCTCGAGCAGAACATGCTTCCAGTGAAGATATTCTTTCTGCCTGGACGAATGTCCCACGCGAAAGTATGCGGAGTGACGCCCTGCCATCCTCAGGGATCCGTCGCCGAGCGTGCCACCCAGCAACAGCTGGTACTGATCCGAGGTGAATCTGTAGTCCGGCATCCCAAACAAGACCGAGTCGCCGACGTGGAGGTCTCCGGCCGGCACCTGACCGTTCAGCGTAAAGATCAAATGGTTCGGCGTTGGGGCGAAGAACCCGCGGTGAGCCGGACCACCGTCTACGACGAACTGCAGGAAATGGTCCGCAGGTCCGTTGTCGTACCAGTTGATGACTCGGCGCGGGCCGATCTCGCCGGTAGAGGGGTTGTAGGACAGTACCTCGACCGGTAGACGCCGACGTACGATGCGGCCAATCCGCT
>DASTFB010000030.1 GCA_035709005.1 Candidatus Methylomirabilota bacterium
GCGGAACAGGACGTCGTGCAGGGCCTCGCCGCCCGGCTGGGTGTCGGCCCACTTGCCCAGCTCCTGGGCCAGGCGGCTGTTGTAGGTCATCGTGCGCTCGCCGTAGGGCAGCCCCTCGGCGTCCATGCGCGCCTTCATCTGGGCGTGCATGGCCTTGCGGTCGACGTTGCGCCCGGCGAACAGCTCGGCCAGCGAGCGGCCTTCGGGCGGTGTGTCCGGGTGCAGGGGGAAGTGCACCCACTCGATCTCCACGCCATGCTCCCGCTTGAGCTTCTCAATACGCACGGTACTGAGATAGCACCAGGGTCAGACGTAGTCGGAGAAGATCCTCACTTTCATGACGGCACCTTGACGAGCTTTTGCAGGCTGCGCAGGCCCGGCGGCGGGGGCTGGTCGCGGTAGCGGTTGCGCCAGTTGGTGAAGGAGACCTCGCCCACGTAGATGTCGCCGCGGGAGTCGACGGCGAGCCCGTGCGGCGAGCCGAACTGCCCCGGCTCCAGGCCGGCCGGCCCGCGACCCAGCCGCGCCAGCAGCTCGCCCTTGGCGCTGTAGATGCTGACCCGGGGCCCGATGTTGGGCACCTCGTAGTTGACGTTCAGGCCGCCGCCGATCTCGCCGATGTAGAAGCGCGGCTGGGGGCCGGATTCCAGGTACAGGCCCGAGGGACGGTGCATGTTGTTCCACTGCGTCTCGTAGCGGCCGTTGCCGTCGAACACCTGCACGCGATGGTTCTCGCGGTCGGCCACGTACACCCAGCCGTCGGCGTCGCAGCAGATGTTGTGGGGGATGTTGAACTGCCCCGGATCGGTCCCGGGTTCCCCCCACGACAGGAGCAGCTTCCCGTTCGGCGCAAACTTGTGAACGCGGGCGTTGCCATAGCCGTCGGAGACGTAGAGGTCGCCCTGAGGCGACAGGGCCGTGTGCGTGCACCGGTGAAACGGCTCACCGCTCATGTACGGCTTCGGCGAGCCGGGAATCCCGATGGTCAGCAGCACCTTGCCGTCCAGCGTGCAGTGCCGGACGGTGTGGTCCCCGTCGTCGGTGAGCCACAGCGTGTCGTCTGGAGCCATGTGCACGCCGTGGGCCCGCCGGAACACCCCCTCGCCCCAGGACCGGAGAAAATTGCCGTCGCGGTCGAACACGACCATCGGGTGCGCCCCCCGGTTGAACGCGTAGACGCGGTCCTGCCGGTCGACCCCGACGGCCGCCACATCGGCGTTGAACTCCCGTCCCGGCGGCAGCTTCGCCCAGTGGTCATGCACTTCGTATCGATGCTCGCCCGAACCCAGGATGACAGGCATCAGCACGACTCCCAGCTCTTGGGGACGTTGACGTACGAGCGGTCCAGCTCGGCGACCGACCGGCATCCGAGCAGCCGCAGCGTGCGATCCAGATCGGCTCGCAGGATCTCGATGGCCCGCGCCACGCCGGCCTCGCCGGCGGCGGCCAGGCCGTAGGCGTAGGCGCGCCCGCACAGCACCACGTCGGCGCCCAGGCACAGCGCCTTCACGACGTCGGTGCCCCGGCGGACACCGCCGTCCATCCACACCTCGGCCTGTCCCTTGACCGCGGCGACCACCTCCGGCAAGGCGCGCAGCGAGGCCTGCACGCAGTCCAGCTGCCGGCCGCCGTGGTTCGACACCGAGACCGCCATGGCGCCGGCGTCGACGGCCCGCCGGGCGTCGTCGCCGGTGAGGACGCCTTTGGCCACGATGGGGCCGCGCCAGCAGTCCTGGATCCACTTGAAGTCCGCCCACGTCACCGTCGTGGTCGCCAGCGCGGCGCCGACGTCCATGAGCGGCATCGGCCCCTGGCCGGGCACGACGACGTTGGGCAGCGGCCGCAGCCCGCCGTCGCGCAGGAAGCCGGCCAGCCAGCCGGGATGGGCCAGCACGTTGGGCAGGAACGGCAGGCGGTCCATGAGGCGGCCGCAGATCAGCTCCTTCATCCCGTTGCGATGGTCGCGCTCCCGCATGCCGGCAACCGGGGTGTCGATGGTGACCACGAGCCCGGCGTACCCGGCGACCCGCGCGCGCTCGATGACCGCCTCGGCCGCGGCACGGCCCCCGACGAGGTAGAGCTGAAAGAAGACCGGCCCGGTTGAGCCCGCCTTCACGTCCTCCAGCGGGTGGCCCGAGATCGTCGAGAGGATGTACCCGGTGCCCGCCTTGCCGGCCGCGCGGGCCGCCGCCACCTCGCCCCCCGGATGCATCATTCGCGAGTAACCCACCGGGGCCAGCAGGAACGGCAGCGAGATGTCGCGGCCGAGGACGCGGGCGCGCAGGTCGCACTCGCCGACCGCGACCGCCTGACGCGGCCGGAACGTCACGTCATCGAAGGCGCGACGATTCTCGCGAAGGGTCACCTCGCCCTCGGCTCCGCCGTCCATGTAGTCGAACACGGCCCGGGGCAACCGCCGGCGCGCGAGCGGCCGGAAATCCTCCACGCAAACGACGTGCGGCGGTGCCACCTTGCGGGCTGCCCTCGTCATGGACGCCATGGTGGGGCATGCTGCGCCAGCGGGCCGGCTGTCGTCAAGGCCGGCCGCCACTGGCGGCGCCCCGCCGGCGCCGGAGCCGGGTGCCCACGCGCGCGCCGGCGGCGACCAGGAGCGCCACCAGGCGGGCCAGGGCGGGCTGGCGGCGCGCAACCGGACGCCAGAGAAGACTGACCGGCAGTGATGGCACTCGAGCCGGAGCGCTCACGATGCGATCCCCAGGCGACTCGCCCAGCGCGAGGGCGGGAACCAGCCCGATGCCGAGCCCGCCCGAGGCGTACGAGAGCAGCAGCGACACGCTCGGCACATCGATCGTGGACACGGGGCGGATCCGCGCGTCGGCGAGGTACTCGTCGAGCAGGGCGCGCCCGCGGCTCTCGGCGGCCAGGCGCAGGACCGGCTCACGACGCAGCCGCTCCGTGAGCGGCGTCCGGTCGCCGCGTTTGGGTCGCGGGCCGACCCAGAGGAAGGGTTGATCGAAGAGGTGGCGGTCCTCCAGGCCGCGAGGCGTCTCCTGGCCGGTGACGACCGCGAGGTCCACCTCGCCGACCGCCACCAGCCGGACACCCGCCCGGGAATGCGTGGTCACCATCTCGAAGCGCACGGGCGGCTCCTCGTCGAGCAGGTCGCGCAGGACGGGGGCCAGCAGCCCCTTACCCAGATAGTCGCTGGCCGCCACGCGCAGCGTGATGGCGGGGCGGCCGGCCAGCTCGGCCAGCTGGGCGAAGGCGGCCTCGGCGCCGCTCCACAGCTCGCGTACGACCGGCAGCGCCGCCTCCCCGGCGGCGGTGAGGCGGACCCCGCGCCCGGCCCGCTCGAAGAGCTTGATGTCGAAGTGGCTCTCCAGCCGCCGGATCTGCTGGCTCACCGCCGAGGAAGTGATGTGACGCTGGCGGGCCGCCGCGGCGACGGAGCCCGTGCGGGCCACCGCCAGGAGCGTCTCGAGGGCCGGCAAGAGCGCGCCGTTGACCATGAAGCGGAGCTTAACATTCCCGGCAGAACGTTTCACTGGACTACACTGTCCGGCTCGGGCAGCATACGCGGTCGAAGGAGGAGCTCCATGGCACGCACGCTGCTCGACAAGGTGTGGGAGGCGCACACGGTCCGGACGCTGCCGTCCGGGCAGACCCAGCTCCTGGTCGGCCTGCACCTGATCCACGAGGTCACGACCCCGCAGGCCTTTCAGATGCTCAAGGAGCTGAAGCTCAAGGTGCGCATGCCCGAGCGAACCTTCGGCACGCTCGATCACATCATCCCGACCACCGATCAGACTCGCCCCTACGCCGATCCCCTGGCCGAGGAGATGGCGGTGCACATGTACCGCAACATGAAGGAGTTCAGCTTGCCGCTCTTCGACATGCAGAGCGGCCGGCAGGGCATCGTGCACGTCATCGGGCCCGAGCTAGGGCTGAGCCAGCCGGGGATGACCATCGCCTGCGGCGACAGCCACACCTCCACGCACGGCGCCGTGGGCGCCATCGCCTTCGGCATCGGCACCACCCAGGTGCGCGACGTGCTGGCCACCCAGTGCCTGGCCATGGCCAAGCCCAAGTTGCGGCAGGTGCGGGTGGAGGGCGCGCTGGCCCGCGGCGTCTACGCCAAGGACGTGATTCTGGCGATCATCCACCAGCTCGGCGTCAAAGGCGGCGTCGGCTTCGCCTACGAGTACGCCGGGCCCGTCATCGAGCGAATGACGATGGAGGAGCGCCTCACCGTCTGCAACATGTCCATCGAAGGCGGCGCGCGCTTCGGGTACGTCAACCCCGACGCGACCACCATCGAATACCTGCGCGGGCGCCCGTACGCGCCCAAGGGCGACGCCTTCGAGCGCGCGGCCGCCTGGTGGAAGTCCATGGCGACCGAGCCCGGCGCGACCATCGACGACGTCGCGCGCCTCGACGGCAGCGCCATCGAGCCGGTGGTGACCTGGGGCATCAACCCGGGCATGTCGGTGGGCGTGAGCCAGCGCATCCCCGCGCCGGACTCCCAGCCCGAGCCCGAGCGGCCGACCTTCCGCGAAGCGCTGGCCCACATGGGCTTCCAGGCGGGCCAGGCGATCAAGGGCGCCAGGATCGACGTGGCCTTCGTCGGCTCGTGCACCAACGGGCGCCTGTCCGACCTGCGCATCGCCGCTGAAGTGGCGAAGAAGGGCAAGGTGGCTAAAGGCGTGCGCGCGTTGATCGTTCCCGGCTCCCAGCAGGTGGCCCGGGCCGCCGAGGCCGAGGGCCTGCACGAGATCTTCCAGGCCGCGGGCTGGCAGTGGCGCAAGGCCGGCTGCTCCATGTGCCTGGGCATGAACGACGACAAGCTCCAGGGCCGCGAGATGAGCGCCTCGTCCAGCAACCGCAACTTCATCGGGCGCCAGGGCAGCCCCACGGGACGCACGCTCCTGATGAGCCCGGCCATGGTCGCCGCCGCCGCCATCACCGGCGCCGTCGCCGATGTGAGGGAGATCCTCAGATGAGCACGGATTTCAAGCGCCGCCAGGTGACGGGCCGCGGCATCCCGGTCACCGGCAATGACATCGACACGGACCGCATCATCCCGGCACGGTTTCTGAAGGCCGTGGTGTTCGAGGGGCTTGGGGAGCACGCGTTCGAGGACGCGAAGAAGCAGAATCCGGAGCACCCGTTCAACTCGCCGGCCTATCGTGGCGCGTAGATCCTGGTCGTTGGCCAGAACTTCGGCTGCGGGTCGTCGCGGGAGCACGCGCCGCAGGCGCTGATGCGGTGGGGGATTCGCGCGATCGTCGGC